>JALSSE010000305.1 GCA_026984415.1 Hydrogenothermaceae bacterium
TGCATTAGATATAAATGTACCTAAAAATGCAAGTTTAATTAGAAAATTAATGATAGGGACGATTTTTGCCCACGACCATATAGTTCATTTTTACCATTTACATGCCTTAGACTGGGTAAATCCTATATCTGCATTAAAAGCAGACCCTAAAAAAACAGCTGAACTTGCACAAAAGGTTTCACCTTATGCAAAATCTACACCTTCCTACTTTAGAGAAGTTCAGGAAAAGATAAAACAGCAGGTAGAAAGGGGACAGCTTGGAATTTTTAATAAAGGGTACTGGGAACATCCTGAATACAGATTACCTCCTGAAGCAAACTTAATGGCAGTAGCCCACTATTTAGATGCACTTGTGTGGCAAACAAAAATTGTTCAAATTCACACAATATTTGGAGGAAAAAATCCACATCCAAACTTTGCAGTTGGTGGAGTCCCTTCTCCTATTAATATGGATAGCGATACTGCAATTAATTCAGATAGATTGGAAAGGGTTAAAACACTTATTGATGAAGCAATTGATTTTACAGATAATGTCTATCTACCTGATTTAGCAGCAATTGGTTCTTTTTATAAAGATTGGTTTAAAAAAGGGGAGGGTTTGGGAAACTTTATTGCTTTAGGAGAACCTGAATTTGATTCACACAAAGATGGAAAATGGTTTATTCCTCCTACTTTTATTCACAACAGGGATATAAAAAATTACGAGGACATTGACTACCAGCAAATTAAAGAATATGTAACCCACAGCTGGTACGATTACTCTGTCGGTGATGATAAACCTTTACATCCTTTTGAAGGAGAAACTAAACTCCATTACACAGGACCAGAACCACCTTATGACTATTTAGATGTAAATGGAAAGTACAGCTGGTTAAAATCTCCAAGATATAAGGATATGCCAGCAGAAGTTGGACCTTTATCAAGAACTTTAGCCCTTTATGCAAGGGATTTATACGGAACAAGGGAAATTGTAGATAAATATTTAAAAGATTTGGGACTTCCTTTTGAAGCCATGTTCTCCACTATGGGAAGGACATTAGCAAGGGGAATAGAAACCCACTTATACGTTCACAAAATGAAAGAATGGTACAATGAGCTTATAGAAAATATAAGAAAGGGAGATACAAAAACATTTAATGATGAAAAGTGGGAACCTTCAACATGGCCTAAAGGAGATGTAAAAGGTTACGGATTAATGGAAGCTCCAAGGGGAGCATTATCCCACTGGGTTCATATAGAAAATGAAAAAATTAAAAATTATCAGGCTGTTGTCCCTACAACATGGAATGCTTCACCAAGAGACGCCAAAGGACAACCTTCCGCTTATGAAGCCTCCCTTGTAGGACACAACCTATGGAATCTACATCAGCCTTTAGAAATATTAAGAACTATACACTCATTTGACCCCTGTTTAGCCTGTGCTGTCCACCTTTACGATGAAGAAAATGATGAAAAGATTGAAGTAAAGGTTTTATAAGTGGAAAAAACTTTAATTTTAGGTGTTGGAAATCCTTTAATGGCTGATGAGGGAATTGGAATAGAAGCTGTAAAAATTTTATTAGAAAAATACAAATTTCCTGAAAATGTAGAAATTATAGATGGGGGAACTCAAGGACTTGAGCTCCTCCAGTACTTTCAGAATGTAAAAAATCTTTTAATTATTGATGCTGTATATTTTTCGAAACGAAAATCTGGTGAAGTAATCAAAATTCCCAAAGAAAAAATTAAATACTATCTGAAAACTAAAATGTCAGTCCATGACATAGGTCTTGAAGATGTTATATCTGCCCTTGATTTAATTGGAACACTGCCTGAAAATATTGTAATCATAGGAATGATACCTGAAAAAATACAGTTTTCTTATGGTCTATCATATACAGTAAAAAGCAATATGGATAATCTAATAAATGAAATCCTAAACCAGTTAAAAAAATGGAATACAGGAGAAATAAAAATGTTAATGAATGCAGTTCCAATATTAAATGAAATTTACGAAAACCTTAAGGAATTTTATAAAACAGGAAAAAAATATACTATTTTTACAAATAAAATTCCCCTTTCTGATGAAGATAGAGAGTTTCTTA
>JALSSE010000306.1 GCA_026984415.1 Hydrogenothermaceae bacterium
CCTGGCGGCTGTGCGTGTGGAGCATCAAGTAAAATGTTGCTTTTGTTGTTTAAAAATCTGACAAACTTTTTTTCTACAAACATTTTTTACCTCCTGTAATCTTTATAATCTCCAGACTTTATTAAATTTCCCTTTTTATAAGGGTAAAAATAAATCCATGCTTTTATAGTTTTGCCTTCTTCAGTTATTACATCAATAAGCTCCCGTTTATAAAATTCAGGATGACCTTCCAACTGGTCTAATCTGTGGAGTGTTTCATCATCAACCTGGTAAATCTCACCTTTTATCTGTGTTAAAGGCTCTTTTACAACATAAGGAATTCCATCAGCATACAGGCTGTATTTTTCCTTTGTTTTTCCATATCCTAAAAATTTGCTGTTTTCTAAAAGCCTGTGGTTTCCAAAACCCTTTCGTAAGCTTCCGTAAACAAAGACATAACTTTTGTGCATCCTGATTACCCCCTTTCTATTAGTTTTAGTATTTCTTTTATTTTTTCTGGAGTTATTTTTGAAAATCCATAATCTAAAGATTTGTTTTCTCTTACCAGCTCCTGATAATGGGTAAGTTTCTGGGATACAATCTCATAAAGGGGTCTGAGTCTTTCGTCGTTTTCCACATTTTTTGACAGATAGCTGAAAACTTTTCCCTTTGACAGAATTCTTATAGCTTCAATAACCCCTTCTTCAGCTTCATAACCTGCTCCTCTCAGTCCTCTTGTTGAGGCAAAGTAAATTCCATCGTGAAGAGTGTCAATGTAATTTTCTATCGTCATCGCCTCTTCAGGAAATCTCTCCAAAAACAGCGTAAGTATAGATACAGCTATGTATGTAGGAATGTAAACAAAATCTACTCTCGCATCAGAAGGCATGTGAGTGCCTTTCGGCAGTAAACTCCAGTATCCGTCAACTCTGAAAAATCTGTCTGCCTTTCTCTGATTTTTTACAACAGACTGGATAAATTTCTTAAGTTCACCAAGAGAGTATTCATCACCTGGAATTTCCCCATCAGCAAAAGCGTCTAAAAACTGGTACAGTTCTTTTTGCATGTGCAGTGCATCTTCAACCATACCTCTGACCTCTTTTTTTACATACTTAAACTCTTTTAACATTTTGATAACCTCCTGAAGATTGTTTACTGTATTAATTATAAGGAGGGAGTAGTGGACAAACGTGGACAGCTCAGATAATAGACTCTCGGAAATTTTCTAAAGAATCTTTACTGATGTATACACAGAAACTGCTGTTTATTTTAAAATCGCTGATTTGAATGCCGTGTTCTTTTAGTAATTTTGTTAGTCTCTGGATTCTTTTGTAAACTCTGTCTTCATAATAATCCTCTCTTTTTATTAGATGTTTCCTTCCACACTCTCTCAGAGCCATGCACAGGATAATCTCAAATGCATTCTTTTTCTTGACAGCAACAGGTTCACCTTTTATAAATATTCTTTCTTTTTCATAATCTACGAACAGGTCGTAATTTTCTATCAGACTTTCGTAATCAATCTCCTGCTTACTTTTCAGCTTTGGAGTCCCACTGTTTTCATTAGTTATCAGATATACTGTCTTTTTCTGCTTTTCCTTTTCTAATAGCTGATATAAATTCTCAAGCATCTGAAGTTCTGCTTCTGAGAGATTTCCTTTTTCTGCCTGGCTTTTCAGATAGTTGAATATCTCTTCTGCTTTGCTAATTTCTCCTCTGTTTATACTGATAAGTCCAAGATAGTAATAGGCTCTATTTTTTATTTCTGTTTGTTTTACCAGTTCTTCAAACAGTCTCTCTGCTTCTCTGTATTTTTTCTTATGCTCAAAAAGTAAAACTGCCTTTCTATACTGAAGGTTAATCCATTTTGATTCTCCCAATTCGTCTTGAATAATCTTTTCTATATCTGGATTTTTGTTAAGGAAACCATCTATTTTTTCTATAAACTCCCATGCCTTTATAAAATTCACTTTCCTTGTTTTAAGGTCTTCAACTTCTTTGAGAGCATAATCTATATATTCAGGCAGTTTATTTATTATTTCATCAAGATTTTCCCTTTCGTCTTCAAACAGTTCGTTTAGCTGTATTTCTAAGTCTTTCAGGT
>JALSSE010000307.1 GCA_026984415.1 Hydrogenothermaceae bacterium
GTTTAAATCAACGTTATCTGGAGGTCCTGCAATATCTAAAATATGAAGCTTATCTGTCCAGTGCTGTCCAGGTGGAAGTCTATCAGGTCTGCTGTTTATAGGGCTTATTATTGTTTTCAATTAGTTATCTCCAGCTTTATTACAGTTAGGACATTCACCGTATAACGTGATTTCCATAGAATCTACATTAAAACCTTTTTTCTCCAAGGCTGACATTTCTAAATTTGAAACTTCTGAACTTTCTATATCGTATATACTTCCACAGTTATTACATTTAAAGTGGAAATGTTTATCAACCCTTGCATCAAATCTGCTCTGTTTTCCATCTGTTATTTCAATAATAGCCCCTTCTTCTTTTAAAACTTTTAGGTTTCTATAAACTGTTCCGAGGCTTATGTTAGGTATGATTTTTCTTACTTCAGAGTAAATCCAATCTGCCGTTGGATGTATATCCGTATTTTTTAATATTTCATATATAATCTGTCTTTGATAAGTGTTCCTTCTTTGCATATAACTACTCCTAAAGAAAAAGTTAGTTAATAAATATTAATATAAATTTTTCTAAATTATTCAAGATTGTTATAAATTTATCCTAAATTTATATTTATTTTTATAATTAATATCAGCTTTTATTTTTCTGTACTGATGTAGAATTTTGTATGAATATTAATTATTTAGGAGATAAAATTGGAATTTAGAGAAATTTCTGAATTTTACGAGTTTACAAACAGAGACAAAGAAAATTTAAAAAGTTTAAGACCTGTTATGGAAAAATATACAGATGAGTTTGTTGAATCTTTTTTTCTATTTATGTCAAAATTTCCAGAGTTTAAAAAAGTAATAAACACAGAAGAAATAGAAAGAAATTACAAAAAAATGATAAAAGACTGGTACCTATCCTCATTTGAAGGAAGGTATGATAACCTTTATTTTAACAAGTTAAAAAAAGTGGCTGAAATACACGTAAAACTTGGAATTCCTCCGTATTATATCAATGCAGCATCTAACTTTTTAAGAAAGTTTGTAAATAATGTAATTGAAAGGGAAAATATTTCACCGGAAGAAAAACTAAACTATAAATCTTCAATAGAAAAGTTATTAAACATAAACCTTGACGTAATGACTTCAAAGTATAGAGAGAAAGAACTTTCAGACTACGCTTTAATGTCAAAATTTGAAAGGCGTCTCCATAAATTAGCAAGATTTTTCGCAGATTTTATTGATATTGTTTTGATAATAGCTTTAATAGTTGTTGCATTATTTGTTATTGCTTTATTTACAAATGATATATATGAACTTTTAGTAGGAAAAGTTCCTTTTGAAAAAGGAATTTTGATGGTTTTAGGTAGTTTACTTATTCTTTGGGCTGTTAGTGAACTTATGACAGAAGAGTTAAAACACCTTAAAGGCGGCGGTTTTGCTGTTGGAGCTTTTATTGGCGTCGCCCTTGCTGCTATGATAAGAAAAATTTTAATTGCTTCCCTATCTTCAGGTAAAGTTATTGAACTTTTGGCTTACGGTGCAATTGTACTTGCATTAGGCATAACCTATTGGCTTCTAACAAAAAAACCTAAGTAGTTTATGTTGTACAACCATCTTCCGATATGTAGTTTATGGAAGAGTTATATATTGAGTTATCATTAATAAAAGGTTTGGGAAATAAGACTATAAAGAGCTTGCTTCAGGAATATAAAAATCCTGAAATCATTTTTGATTCATCATTTGATGATATTTCTTCAAAATTTGGTACCCACATAGCAAACCTGATATTAAACAGGGATAAAAAACTTAAAGGAAAATCGTTAAAGGAAAAAGAAAAAGCAGAAAAACTCGGTGTAAAAATTGTCTGTTTAAATGATAAAGATTACCCTGAAAATTTAAAAGAAATTCCAGACCCACCTCCAGTTATTTACGTAAAAGGAAAATTACCTGTTGATAAAAACAGCATATCTTTTGTTGGTACAAGAAAATATACTTCCTATGGAAAGTTTGCAACACATAAATTGATAAATGAGCTTGAACATATAAATATAGTTTCTGGACTTGCAGCTGGAATAGATACTATTGCCCAC
>JALSSE010000308.1 GCA_026984415.1 Hydrogenothermaceae bacterium
CAGATTAGAAGATTTAAAAGCTGTTGTTGTAATACACGGAGATGCATACAAATTTTTTATCAGAGATATTAAAAATTCACCTTACAAAAATGATAAAGAATTAGTGAAAAATCAGAAAGAGCTTGGAGAAAGATTAAAAAATTTAGTTCAGATTTACAATGTCAGATTTGAAATGTGCGAAATAGGTATGAAGAATAAAAAAATACCTAAAAGCTCATTGTATCCGTTTGTGAAACTATCCTATTCTGCTGGTGTAAGCCTTGTTGACTGGCAAAATAAAGGTTATGCGTACCTGCCAATACATTAAAGGAGTAAAGTCATGAAAAAAATATTCTATTTTCAGTTGGTTTTCTTGTTTTTACTTGTAAGTTCAGTATTTGCAAAACCCCTTGATTTGCTTAACAAAGAAGCACCTGATTTTTTAGGTAAAACAGAAGAAGGGAAAATAGTCAAACTATCAGATGTAATTAAAGAAGGGAAACCTGTTGTTTTTATATTTTTTGCAGTCGGAGATGTAGATACATATAAATTTTTACCAAAATTAAACCCTCTGTATGAAAAATACAAAGGTAAAGTAAATATGATTGCTGGACTTTTAAGTAAATCAGATTTAAAAGAACTGAAAGAACTTAAAGAGTTTGTTCCTCTCAAAATGCCCCTCTGGCTCGTTTCTGGAAAAGTTGTCAATCTATACCAGATTAGAAAAGTTGATGTTCCATACATACTTTTTATAGATAAAGACGGAAAAATTAAAAACATTATAATCAGACCTAAATCTGTTGATAGAATAGAAAAAATGATAAAAGTACTTATAAAAGGAAAGTGATATGGAAGTAAAAAATATAACTGTTGTATTAGAAGGAATTGACATTAGAGACCCATCACAGGAACAAATAGCAAGTGATAAATTTAAAGAGGAAATGAAAAAACAGGGTTTTATACCGACAGATAACCTTATAGTACTGAGAGACGGGAAAATGACTTCAATAAGGGCTGTAGAAATTGGAGCTCCAGATGAAGAGGCAGAAATTTATGCATTTTCTAAGGTTATAGAGGATAAAGATGGAAATGTAAAGACAGTTGTTTCCATGAAAATCGTATAAATTGATTTTCATCAACTTAATTTGATTATTTCCTCAAAAATTTTTATACTATTTAGTCTACCTGAATGGTAAATTCTGTTTATTTAAAGAAAAAGGAGGTTATAAAAATAATGGCAAAAGTTAAGATGAAAACAAATAGAACTGCTGCTAAAAGGTTCAGAGTTACTGCAAAAGGAAAAGTGAAGTACTGGAAAGGTGGAGTATCCCACTACAACACAAAAAAATCCAGAAAAAGAAAAAGACAGGGAAGAAAGCCACAATACGTACCTGATAATCTAATCCACAAAGTAAAAGCGTTGATACCTAACGACGTGTAAAAGGAGGAATGAAATATGAGAGTAAAAGGACCATCTTCAAAGAAGCACAAAAAGAAAATTTTAAAACTTGCTAAAGGGTACTACGGAGCAAAACACCGTTCTTTTAGAAGAGCAAAAGAACAGGTTTTACGTTCTTTACAGTACGAATACAGAGACAGAAGAACAAAGAAAAGAGAGTTCAGAAAGTTATGGATTACAAGAATTAATGCTGCTGCAAGGTTAAATGGTTTATCTTACAGCCAGTTTATCCACGGGTTAAACAAAGCTGGAGTTGAACTTGATAGAAAAGTTCTCGCTGATATTGCAGTTAACGACCCGGAAGGTTTTGCAAAATTAGCAGAAACTGCAAAAAGTAGTTTACAGGGATAAAACATGGATTTGAAACAGGAGCTTTCTTCTTTAAAAAAAGAGGCAGAAGAACAGTTAGAAAATATTAGTGATTTAGATTCTCTAAATCAGGTCAGGGTTTCTTTTTTAGGTAAAAAGGGAAAACTGAAAAATATTTTAAAAACCCTTGGAAAGTTATCCCCTGAAGAAAGAAAAGAAATTGGGCAAATAGCAAACAAGATAAAAGAAGAAATAGAAACCCTGATTAAAGAAAAAGAAACTGTTCTAAAAGAAAAAGCATTAGAAGAAGCTCTTGTTAAAGAAAAGATTGATGTAACTTTACCACCACACTGGATAGATGTTGGAAGTTCTCACCCTGTAATATCAACCCTTGTAGAGATTACAGAAACCTTTGTAAGTATGGGATTTTATGTTGCCGAAGGTCCAGAAGTTGAAGATGAAAAGTACAACTTTGATATGCTGAATATTCCGAAAGACCATCCAGCAAGGGATATGCAGGACACATTTTTTCTGAACAATGGCAAAGTTTTAAGAACCCACACATCACCAGTTCAGATTAGAACAATGTTAAAACAGAAACCTCCTATTGCAATAGTTGCACCTGGGAGAGTTTACAGGAAAGATGCAGACCCAACCCACTCTCCTATGTTCCACCAGATAGAAGGGTTGATGGTAGATAAAAATCTAACCTTTAGAGATTTAAAAGGTATTTTAAAAATTTTCTTAGAGACAGTTTTTGGAAAAGACATTCCAATAAGATTTAGACCAAGTTATTTTCCTTTTACAGAGCCTTCAGCTGAAGTTGATATTGGATGTACAGTTTGCGGTGGGAAAGGTTGTAGAGTTTGTAAAGGAACAGGATGGCTTGAGATATTAGGTTGTGGAATGGTAGACCCAAATGTATTTAAAGCTGTTGGAATTGACCCTGAGGTTTATACAGGATTTGCCTTTGGTTTAGGAATAGAAAGAATAGCAATGCTAAAGTACAGGATTACAGACATCAGACTGCTTTTCACAAACGATATGAGATTTAACAAACAGTTTAAGGGGATAAGATGATAGTTCCATATTCTTGGATTAAAGAGTTTTTAGATATAGAAATTCCAGCTGAAAAAGTTGCTGAAAAACTTAATGAAACTGGTATTGAAACTGTTGTCCACAAATTTGGAGAGTATATCCCCAACATAGAAACTGTAAAAGTTCTTAATGTTAAAAAACATCCTGAAAAAGACAAACTTTATATCTGTATTGTTTCTGATGGTACTTCCGAATATCAGGTTATTACTGGAGCTGACAATGTAAAAGAAGGCTATGTTGTTATTCTTGCAAAACCTGGGGCAGTTATAAAAGGTAGAGAAATAAAACCTGTAAAATTTGGTTCTTACGAATCAAATGGAATGCTGTTATCCCTTGAAGAACTTGGAATTGAAGAAAGTTCTGAAGGTATATTTTTACTTGGAACAGATGTACCTGTTGGTAAAGATGCAAACAATGTTTTAGGATTAGGCAAAGATTATTTATTTGAAATTGAAATAACTCCCAACAGGGGAGATGCTTTAAGTGTAAGGGGACTTAGCAGGGAAATAGGAGCTATCTTTGAAATTGAAAGAAAAGAAGTATTCCCTATTATTTCTATCCTTGAAGAAGAAGATGTTGAAATAGATGTTCTTACAGATAAAGTCTGGAGATATAGAGGCGTTATTGTAAGAGGGGTGGAAGTTAAAGAATCTCCTTTTGATATTAAGTTAAAACTTATAAAGTCTGGACAGAAACCAATAAACAATATTGTTGACATAACTAACTACATTCTTATTCAGGAAGGACAGCCATTACACGCTTTTGATTTGGATAAAATCAAAGGAAAAGTTATTGTAAGAAATGCACAGGAAGGGGAAAAAATCATAACTTTAGATAATGAGGAAGTTGAGTTAAACCCTTCTGATATTGTTATTTCTGATGAAGAAAAGGCAATTGCAATAGCAGGTGTAATTGGTGGAGACAACACAAAAATAGATGAAAACACAAGAAACATACTCCTTGAAGCTGCAGTTTTTGATAATGTTTCTGTGAGGAAAACAGCAAAAAGACTTTCTATAAGTACAGAATCTTCTTATAGATTTGAAAGGGGAGTAGATATTGAAAACCTTGCCAATGCACAGGATAAAGCCCTTGAATTGATACAAAAAATTTCAGGTGGAAAAATTGTTGGAGACAGGGATTTATATCTAAAACCTTACCAGCCAAAAATAATAACACTGAAGGAAAGAACAGTAGAAAGAATTTTGGGAATTCCTGTTTTTAAAGAGGAAGCGAGGGACATACTGAACAGACTGGAAATAAAAACTGAAATCAGTGATGACGGTATAGTTTCTACAATTCCAGCGTTTAGAGCTTTTGATTTAGAAAGGGAAATTGACCTTGTTGAAGAAGTAGGTAGAATAAAAGGTTTTGATAACCTTACTCCACAGTATCCAGAGGTTGCTTTACAGAATTTCAAAAGAAGTGAAGAATTTTTATTTGAATTAAGAACGAGAGATTTCTTTAAAGATAATGGACTTACAGAGGTTGTTAATTACACCTTTGTAGGTGAAGAGATTTACAATATTTTAGATTTACCTGTACCTGAAATAAGAATAGAAAACTACCTGTTGAAAACCCAGAGTATTATGAGGGATAACCTTGCAGTTAGCTTGATAGGCACATTACAGGAAAATGTTAAATTCCAGCAAAAAGATTTGTCTGTTTTTGAAATATCATCTGCATTTTTTGATTCTTTTGAAGAAATAAGGGCAGGTATTTTAGTATCAGGAAAATTTATTGATGGATTTAACTACAAAAGAGATAACTTTTCATTCTCTACAACAGAAGAATGGGATTTCTTAAAACTGAAAGGTCTGATACAGAGTTATTTAGATAGTTTAGGACTAAAAGAAGCTGAATATATTCCATCTAAAATAAAGTATCTCCATCCATATCAGGGGGCAGATATTTTTATAAATGGTGTAAATATTGGGTATATAGGGAAGCTCCACCCTAAAAAATGTGAAATGTTGGAAATTCCTAAAAATACATTTATTGCAGAACTAAAGCTGAGATATGTATCCCGAGATATAAACGACACAGGATTGAAAGATGGTTATCTGTTTACACTGTACAGAAATAAAAAAGATGTTGTATTTGAAGAACTTCCTAAATACCCAGCTGTTAAAAGGGATTTAGCTTTTATAGTTGATGAAAATTTAGAAGTGGATAAATTAATATCTGCTGTAAAGGAATACAGCAAATTAATTGAAGAAGTTAAATTGTTCGATGTTTATTTTATAGGAGAAAGTAAAAAAAGTATTGCTATCTCTGTTGTGTTTAGACACAGGGAAAGAAGTTTATCAGATAAAGAAGTTAATGAGGTTGTAGAAGGTTTAGTTGAAAAGCTAAAAGAAAGATTTTCAGGTTTAACTTTGAGAATGTAAACAGGAAGGTTTAACGCGGTAATGAAAATTGAAATAAAAATGAAATTTTATATAAATTTAAATAAATCTCTGCGAGGTGCGACAGGGATGGCATGATAATTCTGGGCTATAAGCAAGCCAGAGGGAGTTTAAAACCTGTGGCTTCTGGAAAATCCATACAGGTTTTTTCCAGGAACACAGTGCAAACACCCACCTTTTTTTAAGGACCCAGTTAAGGCTTGCATCCCATCGGCCTCCGCGGAGATAAATTTCCGCGTGACCTTCCATAAATTGGGAGGTCAATGTTGAAAGAAAGTTTAAGGACTGAAATTTTAAGAAGAAGGAAAGAATACAGAAAGGGAAAAGAAGATTCTGTCTTAATAGCAGAAAAATTCTTGTCTCTTCCAGAAGTTAAAAGGGCAAAATCTGTATTCCTTTATTTTCCCCATAAAAATGAAGTTGACACTACTTTAATAATTGAAGAACTTCTAAAACAGGGAAAAGAAGTAATTCTTCCTAAAGTTGTTGGATTTCACATTCGTCCTGTAAAAATTTCAAATATTTCCTCCCTGAAGTCTGGATATGCAGGAATAAAGGAACCAGAAGGTGAAGAATACCCTTTAGAAAAGGTAGATATTATTGTTGTTCCTGCACTGGCTTTTGATATCCACGGACATAGACTTGGATATGGAAAAGGTTTTTATGACAGACTTCTCTCAAAGACTAATGCCTTAAAAATCGGTTTAGCTTACGACTTTCAGCTTTTAGAAAAGCTACCTTCAGAACCTCATGATATTCCTGTTAATCTGATTATAACTCCTACAAAAATTGTTAAAGCTGCTGGCGCTGAATTTACGGAAAAAACAAAAAAGGAGGAAGCAAGAAAATGATTGAAGTAATAGTTGGAGTTTCAGCATTTGTAGCTGGCGGAGCTGCAGGCTTTGTTGGTTACAAAACTACAGTTGAAAAGAAAGTAAAAGAAGTTGAAGAAAAAGCTAAAAAAATAATTGAAGAAAAAGACAGGGTTTTAAAAGAAGCAGAAAAAGAAGCCAAATCAATCTTAAAAGAAGCAGAAAAAGAGGCTAAGGATTTAATTCAAAAACAAGACTTAATTATTGAGAAAGAACTTCTAAAAAGAAGACAGGAGCTTGAAAGAGAGTTTAAACACGAAAGAGAAGAATTACAAAACTTAGAAAAAGCTTTAATGAACAAAGAAGCACAGCTTGAGAAAAGACTCGCAAGAATTGAACATAAGGAAGAGGAAATTGATAAAAAAGACCATGAATTAAGAGAATTAGAAAAAGAAATAAAAGCTATTCAAAAAGAAATTGAGGAAAAAGAACAAAAGATAAAAGCTGCTGAAGAAAGGTACATATTAGAACTTCAGAGAATAGCAAGTATGACAAAAGAAGAAGCTAAAAATGAACTTATGAAAAAAGTTGAGGAAGAAGCAAAACTTGAAGCTGCAAAACTTATGAAAGATATAGAAGAAGAAGCTAAGAAAAATGCTGAATTTAAAGCAAAGTGGAATTTAGTTACATCTATCCAGAGGTTAGCTCCAGAAATAACAACATCTTACACTGTTTCTGTTGTTGATTTGCCAAGTAATGATTTAAAAGGAAGAATTATTGGTAGAGAAGGAAGAAACATAAGGGCATTTGAGCTTGCAACTGGTGTTGATTTAATTATTGACGACACACCTGACATAGTAACAGTATCTTCTTTTGACCCATTAAGAAGAGAAATAGCAAAAACTTCATTAGAAAGATTAATTGCCGATGGAAGAATTCACCCGGGAAGGATTGAAGAGGTTGTTGAAAAAGTTAAAGAAGAAATGGACGTTCACGTTAGAAAGATTGGGGAAGATACATGTTTAGAACTTGGGTTTACTGATGTTAACCCAGAACTTTACTACTACATTGGAAAATTAAATTACAGAACATCTTACACACAAAACGTTCTTCTACACACAAAAGAAGTTGCATACCTTGCTGGTATGATGGCAGCAGAGCTTGGACTTGATGAAAAGGCAGCAAGAAGAGGTGGATTAATGCACGATGTAGGAAAATCAATATCACACGAAGTTGGAGGTGCCCACTCAAAGGTTGGTGCTGAACTTGCTAAAAGATACGGTGAACCTGATGTTGTAATCAATGCTATCCTCTATCACCATAATGATGAACCTGCAAGATATCCAGAGGCTGTTTTAGTTGCTGCTGCTGATGCTTTATCTGCTGCAAGACCAGGAGCAAGAAGGGAAGCCTTACAGTCTTATATAAACAGACTTGAAAAAATTGAAGCAATAGTAAACTCATTTGAAAATGTTGAAAAATCCTTTGCTATTCAGGCAGGAAGAGAAGTAAGAATTATCGTAAATTCTGAAAAACTTTCTGATGAAGAGGCTTACCTTTTAACTAAGGAAATTGCAAAAAGGATAGAAAAAGAAGTTACATTCCCAGGAACAATTAAGGTAACAACAATCAGAGAAGCAAGATTTGTAGAAACAGCAAAATAATTATAAAACCCCTTGCTTGTAGGCAGGGGGTTATTCTTTTTTTAACTTTAACTTTTTACCAAAGTTTCTAATACTTTCTACAATCTCATAAACAACAGGAATTATAAACAAACTAAGAGGAAGTGCTGTAAATAATCCTCCAATAACAGCAATTGCAAGAGGTTGTCTTTGTTCAGAACCTTCCGTTAGTCCAAGTGCAACAGGGAATAAAGCTGCCATAATTGTTAATGTTGTCATCAGTATAGGTCTTAACCTTTCTTTCCTTGCATTTAAAATAGCTTCTCTTATTGGTTGACCTTCAGATTTTAACTGGATTATTCTTTCAATAAATAAAACAGAATCCCTTGCCACAAGACCAATTAGAAGTATTATTCCAAAGTATGAACCAACGTTTAGAGATGTATTTGTTATCAGTATAAATCCAAATACACCTAAAATTGCAAATGGTAAAGTCAGTAAAACTGTAAATGGGTGAAGTAAACTTTCAAAGATAGAAGCAAGTATCATATAAACTCCAATTATTGCTATTGCCAGTGCAACTGCAAGACCTGAAAAAGTCCTTTTAAACTCTTTAGCCTGTCCTGCTATTTCGTATGTATATCCAACAGGTAACATCTGTTTTAGTATCTCTTCAACTTTTTTTGTCCCTTCTCCTAATGGTATCCCTGAAAGGTTTGCATAAAGAGTAAAAGAGTACTGTCTATTAAACCTGTTTATAACGTTTAATGTAGGTTTTAATTTAAACTGTATTAAATCTGCAAGTGGAATAAGTTCACCGTTGGCAGCCCTTATATAGATTTTATTCAGTGATTCATAACTTCTTAAAAATTCTTTTTTTGCTTTTATAACCATATCGTAGCTTTCTGAACCTTTTTCAAATGTTCCAACTACGTATTTTCCATAAACCATATTTATTGTGTTGGATATATCCTGTGTAGATATTCCAAGGTTTAAAGCCCTCTGCTTGTCTATTTTTATTTCCACTTCAGGTTTATTTATCCTTAAGTTTGTATCAACATCAACAAATCCTTCAGTGTTTTTTAATCTTTCTTCCAATTCAAAGGCAAGCTGACTTAATTTCTCTAAATCTGAACCTTTTATAGCGTACTGTATATCTGCATTTCTTCCAGCCCTTGCCCCAACTGCCGAAGGCATATCTATTATTGCTTTGACATCTTTTATTTTTGCCAATTTTTCCCTTAGCTCTTTCATTACAAATTTCTGGTGTGGTCTTTTACTTTTTGGAACTAATGTTACAAAGAACATTCCTCCATTTACTTCTGGTCTGCCAACTACACCTTCACCAAGAGCCATTCCATAACGGAGTATGTAAGGGTCAGATAAAAGTACTTTTTCTATCTCCATAGCTTTTTTATTTGTAAAATCAAAAGAAGAACCTGTTGGAGTTTCAAATCTTATTAAAAATCTTCCTTCATCTACTAATGGGAAAAATTCTTTTTTAACAGATTTTGCAAGATTTATTCCAATAGCAACTGTAATTACTGCAAAAATTATTACTACTGTTTTGTGGTTTAAACACCATTTTAAAGCTACATCAAATAGAGATTCAAATTTATCGTAAATTCTCTGGAAGATATTTTTTTTGTGTGCTTTTACAAGCCTTGCTGAAATCATAGGTGTGAAGGATAAAGAAACTACGTAGGAGATAGCTATTGCTATTATTAAAGTTACTGCAAAACTGAAGAAAAACTGTCCTATAACCCCTTCTAAAAATAGAATTGGTAAAAATATGACAATTAAAGATGAAGTTGATGCTAAAAGTGCAAATATTACAATCCTTGTTCCTTTTATTGCTGCTTCTATTCCTTTTAATCCTTCTTCATTTCTCCGATAGATACTTTCCATAACTACAATAGCGTCGTCAATCACAAGTCCAACAGCAACTGCAATTGCAATTAAAGAAATTGTGTTAAGGGATTGTCCAATTAGATAAAGTGCGAAAATAGTTCCTAAAATTGA
>JALSSE010000309.1 GCA_026984415.1 Hydrogenothermaceae bacterium
AAAAACATCAAAAGGTTTCAGCTTAATCATTTTTAACCTCTTTTGCAAGGAAATTTGCAACTTTTAGTTTATCAATTAGGTCTTGTATATTATTTTCACCGTTTTCGTGGTTTAACGAAAATAGTTTTGAATAAGTTATCAAATTAAGAAAGTCTTTTTTAAGCTCTTTATTTATGTTTTTTTTGTTTATTAAGTACTCTATTAAAGTTTTAACTATTTTTGTTTCCTGAGTATTAGGGTAGTATGGTAGAAGTAATTGCTCAAGCTGGTAGATAAAAGTTTGAGGAAATTTCTCATTTTTTAGGATTTCTATTAATTTTTTAAAATCTTCATAAAAATCTTTTTTTATGAAAGCTTCTTTTGATGAATAAGAAGGTTTTATGTATTTTATGTAAATGCCCTTTTTACCTGAGTCTTTGGCTTTGCTTTCTGCTTTTCTGAGTTCTTCTAAAACATAGTTTAAAGGGAGTTTATAATGGCTAAAAATCAGTCCTCCACTCATCGTAGACAATCTAAACTTGTCTGAAATTTGTTTATAGCAGTTTAAAGCTGTTGAAACTGGAAGAAGTGCTAATACATCATCTCCACCTGAATAAACTAATGTTCCTTTATTTTTTTCAACAATTTCCTTTACTTCTTTTGCAAAATCGGAAAGTTCTTTTGTAAACTTTTTAATATCTTCAGTTTTCTCAAAAGCTTTTGATACTTTCTCCCCCATACTGTCCCCGTCTATCATTAAAACTGCATAATATTTAGATGGGTTTCCATGGTTTTTATAGAATTCTTTTAATTTTTGTATAAGGGATTTTATATTTTCATCTTTTGTTTTTTCTAACTCATTTAGATAAATGTTTTGAATATCTTCTTTTATTAAATCTTCAAATCCTTCTTCTGTGAATATCTGCTTAACTTCTTTTAAATATGGGTAATCAGAAACAGCTATATCCACAACAGATTTAAACTTTTTCTTTTGGAAATGTCTTTTTGCAAAACAAAAACCGCATAATCTATCGCCTTCCTGCTGCTTTGTTAGAGAATGCCTATAATCTTCCTTGGTTGCTCCTATTATCGTTCTTACTCCGCAAACTTCACATAGATATGCACCTTTTACAAGTTCTGGCTTTAGGTTTATCGCATTTTGCAAAAATTCATCAAAACTATCTTCATAGTAAAGATTGATTAGCTGTGTTTTATCAAAGATATTAAAACTTTCAATTATGTTGAAGTCTGGTTCTATGGTTGATTTTAGGTAAGCTACTACTTTATCAACTTCATTCCTTGCCTTTTCTAATAAGTTTTCTTTTTCTATTTTTACAGCTGACCATATGATTTTTGTAGAACTTTCTATTTGATACTGAATTAGCTGTTTATATTCTTCATACTCTTTTTTTCCATCGTATACTCTCATTAGCCTTTCTATAAGGGAGTTTCTTATTTTTTTCTCTATTTGCTGAAGAATATTTTTTACATCTTCTTTGCTACCTTGTATTTTTATATATGAAACATTTGTTAGATTTAAATTGTTTTTGTCTTTGAGAACTTCTACTGCTGGCACTAAAAACTCAACATTTTCTTTATCTAAAACTGATACTAAACCGTCTTTTAAAACTATTGGAACAAGCTGACTGGAGTTAAAAAGGTCTACAGATTTTCTTGACCTTACGATTATGTCCTGCACTGACGGTATTGTAATTTTGGCTAAAAAAGTTTCAGGCATTTTTATTACCCTCTTTTTTAAGTTCAAAGGCATCTCTTGTTAATTTTTCTATCTCTTTTATGCCTTTTTCCCAGCTTTGATAGCTCAAAAATCTATTTTTGTAATATGCAGAGATGATAAATACTCTGTAGCTTCCGTTTTGCTTGTAAAGGGAGAAATTTACAAAAGAGGACTGTCTTGTATTTGCAGAGCCTAATATTTCCTTTATATCCTTCTGATTTTCGATTTTACGAATTACCTCTTTATAAAGAGTTTTGAGGATATTTTCAAAATCTAATCTTCCATCTCTTATAAAGCTTGTTTTTAACGGTAGGCTGAAAACTCTATAATTTTTTCTACCATCTGAT
>JALSSE010000310.1 GCA_026984415.1 Hydrogenothermaceae bacterium
TGGCTATCGATTTAACAAATGCTACCATATCGTTTATTACTTTTTTCTTCATAGTTTCTTCTATGTCCTTACCAGACATCTGAACAGGACTTGCTGAACCAATATTTGTTGATGGGGCCATCGCAGCTATATCAGCAGAAATTGTTATTATTGCCCCGGCAGAAGCAGCCCTTGCACCAGAAGGATAAACATAAACTATAAAGGGAATAGGTGTGTTCATCATTGTTTTTATAATTGTTCTCATAGCCTGGTCTAATCCACCAGGAGTATCCAACTCTAAAATTATCGCTTTTGCATTTTCACTTTCTGCTTTTTCAACGACTCTTTTTATATAATCTGCAGTAACAGGTGTTATAGCATTATCCCATTTTGCTAAAATTATCTGACTGTATGAGAAGGAGAAATTAAATAAAACAAATAAAACAATAATCAATTTATAAATCATAATTTCTCCTGGTTTTTCAGTATTCTCTTTCTCCAAATATTGCACTTCCTATTCTTACTATAGTTGCCCCTTCTTCAATAGCTACATCAAAATCGTGGGACATCCCCATTGAAAGATGTGGAAGTTCAACACGGAAAGTTTTTTCTAACTCTTCTTTCAAAATCTTCATTTCTTTAAAATAAGGTCTAACTTTTTCTTTATCTTCAAAATAAGGTGGAATACACATAAGACCATGTACTTTAATATGGGGTTTCCTTAAGGTGTATTCAAATAAATCTTTAAGTTCTTCTGGAAATACCCCATGTTTGCTTTCTTCTTTACCGATATTCACTTCTATTAAAACATCCTGAATTTTTCCTTTACTCTCTGACCTTTTCTCAATTTCATCTACAACTGGTTTCCTATCAACAGAATGTATCATTTCATAATATTTAATTGCGTGTTTTACTTTATTCGTCTGTAAATGACCTATAAGATGCCAGTGTATATCTTTATAATCCTTTAAAGCTTCTATCTTTTTTATTCCTTCCTGAACTTTATTTTCCCCAAAATACCTTATTCCAGCTTCATATGCTTTTATAATTTTTTCAACTGGTTGTGTTTTTGAAGCAGCCAGCAAGATAATTTCATCAGGATTTCTTCCAGCTTTTTTAGCAGACTTTTCAATAATTTCTTTTATTTTTTCTACATTTTCTTTTATATCCATTTCTTACCTCAAATCTATTTGATTTTCATTCAATGTTATTTATTTTTATGATAGTATTAATTATAAAATCAATGGAGGTTAATTCAAATGGCAGAGGAGTATAGAATAGCCGATGGTTATTACTACACAAAAGAACACCAGTGGGCAAAAATTGAAGGAAATAGAGCTACTGTAGGAGTTACAGATTACGGTCAACATCAATTGGGGGATGTCGTATTTGTTGAACTTCCAGAAATTGGAAAAGAAGTAGA
This sequence comes from Hydrogenothermaceae bacterium, assembly GCA_026984415.1. Next base: position 1,403 of record JALSSE010000310.1, read on the forward strand.
AGCAGGAGACCCAGTTGCAAATTTAGAATCTGTAAAAGCTGTAACAGAAGTTTACTCTCCACTAACTGGAAAAGTAGTAGGTGTTAATGATGAACTTAACAATGACCCAAGTCTTATAAATGTTGACCCATATGGAGATGGGTGGATTTACGAAATGGAAATGTCAGACCCTTCAGAAGTTGAAGATTTAATGACAGCTGACGATTACAGGGCTTATTTAGAAGAACTTGAAAAAGAAGAGGAAGAAGTATGAAGCACTTTGTAATTACAGCTTTTGGGGAAGATAAACCGGGGATTGTAGAAAAAATTACAAAGGTTCTTTATGAAAAAAACCTAAATATTGAAGACTCATCTATGACAAGACTTAATAATGAATTTACAGTTATGTTAGTTGTTGCATCTGAAAATGATATTTCAGAGGAAGACTTAAAGAAAGAGTTTGAAAAAGTTGAAAAAGAACTAAATTTGTTTATCAATGTAAAAGAAATTCCTGAGGAAACAATTGAAGGAAAAAAAGAAGTTGGGGAAATTTACAATTTGATAGTTTACGGTGCAGATAAACCGGGAATAGTTTATAAAGTATCAAAACTGCTTGCTGATAAAGATATAAATATATCAGATTTACGTACAGAGAAAAGTAAAGATTTATACGTTA
>JALSSE010000311.1 GCA_026984415.1 Hydrogenothermaceae bacterium
AATAAAGTGAAGTTTTCTCCAGTATAACTTTTTTCCTCTTCTGCTGCTGCCAATGGTTGTGATTTTAATTTTTCTGGTGGAAGTTCTATATAATTTTCTTCCTGAGTAAATATTCTCATTTTATATTCTCTTACCAACTGGCTTTCTTTTTTATGAAATTTTATTTGATAGAAATTCTCATTAAGAGGAACAGTTAATCCTCTTTTTTCTTTTGGTAGTTCTTTTATTTTTCCATCTATAAAATCTCTTAATAATTTAAAATCTTCTTTTGATAGTTTTCCTATAAATATAGAGTTTTTTATTTCTTCTTCAGTTAAATAAAAATTATTCCAAGTCTCAACAATAAATATATCTTCACCAATTTTTATTATCATATCATTTTGGTTACCAAGTTCGTAGTAATTCGAAACTTTTAGAACTTCGTATAAATCATCTAATTCTTCTATTACAAGATAGTAGATAGGAATATGACCTTTAAAAAACAAATAGATATTACCTATTTGGGTAGGAGGAATTTCTATCTTTTTTTCTTTTTTTGGTTCTTTAAATCTTTCTATAATTTTCTTTTCAATTTCTTTGTTTATTATTGGTTTTGTGTCTATTTCTACGGGATTTTCTATTTCATCTAAATAATCCATATATATAATTTCTAAAATCCTTCTGTCATTCATATAATTTTCTCCTTTTACATTGATATGGTAGTAAATTTTCAATGTAAAATTCCACCACTTCTATTTCAAAACCATAACCTAAGATTATATCTTTTAGCTTTTCTTTCATTCTTTGTACCCTTTTGTAAAGAGCATTTTTATTAATATCACTAAAATGTTTTTCTTCATAAAAAGTCTTATGTTTACCTTCTGTAATCATATAACACAAAACCTTAAAGTCTTCATTTTTTAGCTTTCTATTTAAGATTTCCTCTAATTTCATGGCTTCAATTTTTATCAATATCTCATTAGATTTATCTTCACTACTAAAAACTATATTTTCATTTTTTTCTGACATTTGTTTTATTTTATCTTTTAAAAAATTTGAAACCATTTGGCGAATATAAGCTGGGAGACCGTTATCTTGATTTTCAAAAATGCAAGTTAAATAATTTCTTTTCTCCCAAAGTTTTTCAATGAATTCCATAAATAAATCTTCTGCTTCAAAGTGTTCTTTTAAAAAATCATAAGAATGATTTAGTTTTTTATTAAAAATGTTTGAAATTATTTTAAAACCTTGTTCTGATTTACCTTCAAGGAATAGGAAAATTTCTTTATGAGGATTTATCATAAAACTTCTCCAAACTCATTTATTTTGTTTTCTATTTCAGATATAACTTTTTCTGAGCAACTGCCACATCTTTTTAGTGTATTTTCGATAAGCATTTGTTTAAGAATATATACATCTACATGGTAATAAAATCTTAATTTTTTCGACTTTTTTGTTTTTTTAGAAAAAATCCATGATATATTATTTTTTAAATTTAAGCCAAAGCATTCATCTAAAGATTTCTCAATAATACAATCCTTTATAGAAACTTTTGGTCTATTTCGTCTCAAAATAATATTTCTGGTAAATGCTACAAGCGTAATAGTCTCATTATTGGTTATATTTACAATAATAATAGGCCGGGATTTATTTAAAGATACATTTTTTTGCTTAGATGAAAGTAGGAATTTGGTTTTTTCAAAGAATGGTATAACTAAAATAGCAAGTAAATCTCCTTTATTAAAAGGATTATAGTCCGTTTTTAAATAAATTTCTTTTATTGTTTCTTTTAACAACATATAAAAAATTATATCATGAAAATTTATACGTTTATTTGTTGATAATAAATGAGAACAAAACATAATGCAATACCCTAAAAGAGCGGGTACAGTACAACAAGAAAAATTTGACCTTTGTGAAGAGGTTGAAGAAGCCTGGTCGCAATACCCTAAAGAGACGGGTAAAGTGCAACCAAGTAGATGACTTACTTCAACAAGTAATTGATATCTTAGTCGCAATACCCTAAAGAAACGGGTAAAGTGCAACTAAAGTATCTTGAAAAAGCAAAGG
>JALSSE010000312.1 GCA_026984415.1 Hydrogenothermaceae bacterium
TCCTCTTCACCTGAAAAAGGAGTTATTGCCCTTATAAATTTTCCAATTGCACTGAATAAGGACAGTTCAGAAATAGTGGCAGGTGTTTCTTTTAGTAATAATGTGGCAAGTATCTGTTCCTTTGTCATTGGTGGAGTTGAGCTGTAATCAAATCTTAAGTCATCAATAGGACCTGTAACATTAATAAAAATAAATGTTTGGGCAATAGATGTTGATAACCTTGCATTTATGTAAGGTGAATTGTTTATTATTCTTATATTCATGTAGTCTACATTGTACTGATTTTTTAATACGTATATTTTTCCATAAACAATGTTAAACTCACCATTTATAACAGGTTTTGATAGGTCTCCAGTAATATGCAGTTCACCTTCTGCATATGCTTTTCCCCAATCTCCGTAAATGTAAAGTGGAGAATAAGTTGAAGCATTTATATCAAGTTTGAATTTTTCTAAAAATTTTGGTGTTTCTTTTTCTTTCCTCTCTTTAAATAAAGAAGGGTCAAGATTACTTCTTCCTGATAAATCAATTTTTCCTTTTAATACAAAATTATTTTCTTTTGTTTTTAAATTTAAATCAGAATTTACATTTCCAATAAAAATATTTTCGTATTTGACTGTTATCATATCTGTCTTAAAGTTAAAATCGTAGTTTAAAGGTTCAGTTGTTGCTTTTCCTTTTATTTTAATAGAGCTTTCCCCAAAAAGCGGACTCTGGGATTTCCCGAAAATATCAACTTTCAGTATATTTTTATACAGTATGCTGAATTTTTCAAAATTTATCATTCCTTTTGTAAATGGTGTCCATAATTTTAAATCATTTGATACTACATATACAGCAAGTTTTTTCTTTATTTTTGAAATTTTGTCATTGAAATAAATCTGATAGTTAATATTCCCTTTTAGTGTAAATAGTTGAATTAACTGTGGAAGAATTTCTTTATTAACTTTCCCTTTTGAGAAAAGATTTAAGTTTTCTGTTTTCAGGTTATACTCAAAGGTTTCTAAAAATCCAACTAAAGCTCCACTGTATTTAAACCTTTCAATAGAAAATACATAATTTTTTAGCTCTCCTTTAAAGTTTTTAAAATAAATTAAAGGTAAACTACTCTTTTTTGTTAATGCAAAATCACTGTTTAAAAGAGAAACTTTATCTATTTTAGTTATAATATGAAGAGGTTTGTTTTTTCTATACTCTGCATTTAAGTTAAAGTTATTTAGTAGTAAAATAGAGCTTAAAGGAACAGATTTTAAGGCTTCTTTTTTCAGTAAAATCTGTGATTTTTCAGAATGGGCATAAACATCTACACCGTTGTCTAATATATCAACTGTATAAAAAATATCCGATTTAACTGCCTTTTCTCTTCCGTATTTTATTTTTGGTATTATCACACCACCAACTTTTTTAAAGTTTCCTTCTATATAAGAGTAAATTTCAGATTTTAGATTTATATCTTTAATAGAAGCGAAATTTATAACAACTCCAGAAACCCTTTTTTTATCAAAATAGATAAATAAATCAAATTTTGTGTTGAAGTTATCAAAGTACTTATATCCATCTAAATCAAAATTCAGATATCCAAACTCATCTTCCATTAAGAATTTACCTTTAAAGTTTGAAAACTTCTGGTTTAAAACTGTAAAATCATCTTTATAAAAGTTTACTGCCAATTTTTTCTTTGATTTTGAAATAGTTCCTTTTACATTCCCAAATACTTTTTGTTCAACAGGTTCTAAAAATGCTTCTCCTTTTTCAACATCTAAATTAATCCCCCAATTATTTTTTTGAACCTGAATTTTTACTTCACCTGTGGCTTTTTCAGGTATAACTTTATCAAAAACTACAGGAAGAATATTTTTTAAGTAGTTTTGTATGTATGTTAATTTTGTGTTTTTTCCGTAAATGTCTATAAACAGGTTGAAAGGTTTAAAATCAACTTCTACAAATGCAGACAGGTTATCTTTCCTTTTAGTTCCAGTTATTTTCATTTTAAAATTTTCATAATTTAAGAAGAATGGAATATCTTTTATTTTTATCTCTTTATATGT
>JALSSE010000313.1 GCA_026984415.1 Hydrogenothermaceae bacterium
GTTCTCTGACCCTTTTGGAAACTGTGTCGTACCTAAAATTAACTGTTTCAAAAATTTCATCATCAGGTTTAAATGTAACTTTTGTTCCTGTTCTTACAGTTTCACCAACTACTTTTAATGGTTCAACAGGTTTCCCTTTTTCATACTCCTGTCTGTAAACTTTTCCATCTCTGTAAACTTCAACAACAAGCCATTTTGATAAAGCATTAACAACTGAAGCCCCTACACCGTGTAAACCACCAGAGTACTGGTAAGCCTTTTTAGAGAATTTACCTCCTGCCCCTAAAACTGTAAAAACCATTTCAACTGCTGGCTTTCCTGTTTTTGGGTGAATATCAACAGGTATTCCTCTACCGTCATCTTCTACTGTAACAGAACCATCTTCGTGGATGATTACAGATATGTTTTTGGCGTACCCTGCCATTGCTTCGTCAACAGCATTGTCAACCAATTCCCAGATTAGATGGTGAAGTCCCCTTTCACTGACATCACCAATGTACATGGCAGGTCTCATTCTAACGTGTTCAAGACCTTCTACTACATCAATAGCTTCTGCCCCGTATTCTTCTTCTGAAACTGGTTGATTGTTATTTAAAACTTCTTTTTCTTCCAAGTTCTTCAACTCCTTTATTTAAATTTCTTCATTAATATATTTAAATCTTACCCAATATCCATAGGCATTATAATGGCTTTGTAAGGGTCTTCTTCATTTGCTGGAACAATTAATGTCTGTGCATTTGGATTTGTAAATTTAACAACAACTTCGTCTCCATCAATTACATCTATTGCGTCTATTATGTACCTTGCATTAAAACTTATTGAAAATTCTTCTCCCTGGTAATCTACCGGGATTTCATCTGTAGCCTCCCCAGATTCTGCAGAGTAAGCTTTTAATTCTAATTTCCCTGGTAAAAGTGTTAATTTTAGTGGCTTAACATCCTCTTCAACAACTGCAGATACCCTTTTCACTGCGTCTAAAAACTCTTTTTTGTTCAATTTAATTTCAATAGAAAACTCTTTTGGAATAACCTGTGTGTAATCTGGAAATGCTCCTTCCAATAATCTTGACATTAAAATCCATTCTTTTGTTCTGAAGAAAACGTACTGGTCAGTTGCAGCAACTTCAACATCTTCTAAACCTGTTAGTAATTTTTTCAGTTCATTTAAAGCCTTTTGGGGAACAAGTATGTTTACATCACCTTTTCCAACTTTTTCAATTGTATACAGAGCAAGTCTGTGTCCATCTGTGGCAACTACATCAATTTTGGTGTCAACCGACTTAAATAAAACACCCTGTAAGGCATACCTGCTTTCTTCTTTTGAAGCTGCATAGCTTGTTTTCGATATGGCTTTTTGAAGGTTGTCCCCAGAAATAATAAAGGCATTTTCCTCTGGAAATGGATACATATTTGGAAAATCTTCAGGTGAGGTTACTGGAAGGTTGTATTTTGTTTTTCCAGATTTTATTTTAAGGCTGTTCCCTTCTAATTTTAGATGTACTTCATTACTTGGAAGAAGTCTTGATATATCAGTTAATCTTTTAGCATTTACACAGGCAACCCCTTCCTGTTCTACTTTAGCAAATACAGAAATAGAAACATGAACTTCCAAATCTGTTCCCTGAACTGTGAGTTTATTGTCTTTTGCTTCAAGGAGAAAGTTTGAAAGTATCGGCAACGCTGATTTTTTTTCTGTTGCTGAGATGGCTTTTTTTAGTACATTCTGTAAATCATTTTTATCTATAACGATTTCCAAATTTTAACCCTCCAGTGTGGTTTAAAATCCTTGATAATACAATATTTTATCACGTTTCGGTTAAATATTCCTGTATTCTTAAACGAATTTATAGATTTTTTAACTAAAAAGCAGCAACAACATTAAAAAAGAAATTTTCAACAGAATTTAAATCGTTCTTTTTGAAATTTTTAAATCTATACTCAAAACCTATTCCTAATCTTTCAATATACATCCATCTAATCCCAAAAAAATACTGATAAGCACTACCTTTATAAATTTTCTGAATTGTTTCAACCCTGTTAGCTGATAAA
>JALSSE010000314.1 GCA_026984415.1 Hydrogenothermaceae bacterium
AGTTGAGTTAAGAAGCTGAATTACAGGGGCATCAGAACCTTCAAGTATATCTTCTAAACTTTCTGTTGTTTCTTCTGTTCCTTCTTCTTCTATTTTACTTTCTAAATTTGATATATACTCTTCTAATCTTTCTTTAAACTCTTCTTCTGAGATAATCTCTGTTTCAGGGGTTATTCCGTATAGAAATCTTATATCTTCAACAGCATAAAATGGAGTATTTTTTGTAATGTAAAATTTATTATCCTTTATTGGTAAAATCTGATTCTTTTTTATAAATTCTAAAGGAATTTCAACAGCTTTGATATTTATCAACCTCCAAAATAGTTCTTGTATTCTTCAATAATATCTTTCTTTTTTTCTTTTTCAAGTTTGTCTTCTTTTTTCTTTTCTTTCAGTTCTTTTTCTTTTAGTTTTATAAGTTGTCTGCTTAACTTCCTGTGTTCTTCTGTTATTTTCGCCAATTCTTCAGGAGAATTTATTATGTAAGGAGTTATAAAAACAAAGAGATTCGTTTTATTCATTTCGTCTGAGTTAAACTTGAATAAATGTCCTACAAATGGAAGTTTTGAGAAGAAAGGGACTCCCTGCATAGATTTAACTGTTTTCTTTGAAATTAAACCACCTAACACAACAGTTTTTCCATTTTCAACTGTTATTGTAGTATCAAGTTCCCTTTTTGATGTTGTTGGAAGTGCATAGGAAATCTGTCCTAACTGGAGTTTTTCAATTTTTGTAACTTCATTGATTTCTTGATGAAGCTCCATTGCTACAACATCTTTTCCACTGATATGAGGTGTTACTTTTAGCTTTAGTCCTACTTCTTTGTAATCATAAGTTATTATAGGATTTCCATTGATATCAAATTTTGTAGATTCAGCAAAAGGCACTACCTGTGCAACATTTATCAAAGCCTCCTGATTATCCATTGTAAGAATTTTAGGAGATGAAACAATGTTGAATCCAGAACCTGTTTCAAGTAAGGAAAGTAAAAATACAAGGTCTGGGAAAAATAATGTTGAACTTCCAATTGTAATACTTGTTCCACCACCACTTAAAACACCTGCAACCATTCCAGACGATTTAACAGCAGAGTAAAAGTCCTCTTTTGACATTCCACCTCTAAAACCTACTCCTCCCTGTGTTCCAAGTATCTGCCACCTAACACCAATTTCTTTTAATGCACTTTCTGAAACTTCTGTAATTAATGCGGACACTAAAACCTGTTTTCTTCTCTTGTCTAAATTATCAATCAAAGATTTTATAGCATCGTACTCTGTTTTATTAGCATAAATTACAAGTGAATTAGATGTTTTATCTGCTATTACTTTTGGTTTTTCTTCTTTACCTGAAGATTTTGTTAGTGCTTTTCTTCTTTCTCTTATTTTCTGGATTTCTTTTCTGTACCTTTCTTCTAATTTAGCCCTTATTGCATCTTCCCTTGTCTTGTATTTTGTCTGTTCTGTTTTTTTAGGAGCTGTTCCTGTCTGTCCTGTTTCTTCTTCCTGGGAAGAAACTAACTGTATATTTTCAAGGAGTTTATTTAAGATGTTCGCTAAATCTTCAGCCTTTGAATTTTTCAGGTATACAGTCCAGAATTTTCTATAAGTTGGCTGTGCCATTTGAACATCTAACCTTTTTACAATATCTGATATCTCATCAAGCACTTCTCTTGGAGCTTTAACTATCACTGCATTCTGGGATTTTAAATTGTAAACTTTAAAAAATACACCTTTTTTTGTAAGGTCAGAAAATATAACATTTAAAGATGAAGAAACTTCTGAAGAGGTTGCATACTTAAGCCTGTAAATTTTTACTTCTTCTTCTGGAGAAACGCTGTCTATAATATCTAAAACATTTTTCATTACACTTATATTTGATGCAAAATCTGTAATAATGATAGTCCTTGAAGGATTATAAGGAAGTACATTTCCCCTTGGGGATTTTAGTCCTCTCAATACAGCCATAACACTGTTCATATCTGCATTTTTTAGTTCATAGACAAAAGTCGCTATTTTATCTCCATTCGTAGTTTTTGTGATA
>JALSSE010000315.1 GCA_026984415.1 Hydrogenothermaceae bacterium
GAATTTTAATTATCTTATATTTTAGTTTATGAGAGTTTTAATAATTTTGCTTTTATCTTTCTTAATAAGTGTAAATTCTTTCGGTAAACCAGTTAAAGCCTACAATTTTGAACTAAAAGATGAAAACGTAAAAACTGTTAAACTTTCTGATTTAAAAGGAAACGTCGTTTTTCTTATATTCTGGGCAACCTACTGTATAGTTTGTGAAAAAGAAATACCGAAAATAAGTAAAGAATTAGTCCCTAAATTTAAAGATAAACCTGTTAAATTTTTTGCTGTTGTTATAAACACAGACAATTTAGATGAAATCAAAAAAACAAAGAAAAAGTGGGGATTTAATATTCCTGTTTTAATTGGAAATAAAGAGGTAAAAACTAAATATAGAATTTTTGGAACTCCAACTATTTATATATTAAGAAAAGACCTGACAGTAGGGAAAATTTTCTTAGGAAGAAAAGACCTTAAAATTTTTGAAAAGTACATTAACAAATTTTTAAACCAATAAGATTATTTTGTATATAAATCTTTTAATGTTTTTATCAATTTCTCTTTAAGGGGAAGTTTTTTCTGTGCTTCTTCTTTAACCTTTTTAAGTTTTTCATTCTTTTGCAAATATAAATCTATGTAATCTATACAACACATAATTTTTTTGTAATCTTTATTTTTCTCAAATTCTTCAATAGCTTTTTCAAAAACCTTTTCACACTCAAAATCTGGTTTTAACTCGTAATTTATTTCTAAACCCTGCATTAAGTAATAAACACTTTTCAGGTAATTTTTCTTTTTATATTCTTCTTCTGACAATTTAAATAAAATCAAAGCCTTTTTATCAAATAATTTACTATCTGTTGGCTTGAGTTTTGCAGCTTTTTCTATTGCATCAAGAGCTTCTTCGTACTTTCCTAATTCTTTTAATATGTCAGATTTTAATTCATAAGCATTTACAAAATTTTTATTCATTTCAATAGCTTTATTAACATTCTCAAGGGCTTCTTCATACTTTCCTGCATTAAATAAAGCCTGTGCCATCGTAAAGTAAAAATTTTCATCTCTTTTTTCTGAAGTTTTACTTAGATACTCTAAAGCCTTTTTTTCATTTCCAATTGCCATTTCTAATTCACCTAAATACTGGTAAATCTCTTTTCTGTCTGGAGCAAGTTTAAGGGCTTTTTCTAAATCTTTTCTGGCTTTATCGTACTCTTTTTCAAGAAGGTATAATTTTCCCCTTTCAATAAGTGCATCTACGTAGTCTGGTTTTTTATCAAGGGCTTCTGTGTATTCTGAGATTGCTATTTTCATCTTTTCCTGATTTAAATCAAGGGATTCAATTCTACCTCTCCAGTAATGTAGCTCTGGAATGTCAGGGTCAATAGTAAGTGCTTCATCAATTAAATTCCTTGCATGGTCATAATCTTCTTTTTTGAACCTGTCTATTGCTTCGTTTAATAAATGGTAGGCATCTACCTTTTCCATTTTTCTGACTCCCTGATTATTGTTATAATGTTTTAACTTAATAACTTAATTATAATATACATTCCATTTAATTATTTGAAAAGATAGAAATATTTTTTCTTTTTTAGAGGTAAAAATGTGACACGTGGCAAGATTTTAAAATTTATAGGAGAAATTCTTTTATCATCTTTTTTAGTTTTTTTAATAGTTCTGAGTATTTCTTTAACAATAATAATTCTTGTCTCAAACCACGACAAAATACTTAAACAATTTGGAATTTACGTAAAAGATGATTGTAGATTTCATACAAATAAAATCCAGTGTAGTTTTATAGAAATAACAAATAAAGCAAATTACCATATAAAAATAGATAACTTACTGGCAAATATACATTGGGAAAATCTTTATAAAGACAAAGGAAAATTTATAAACCTTAAGATAAATAGTATTGATGGAAATTATCGTGTTTTAAAAACAAAGAAGAAATCAAAAGAGTTAGCTGTGTCTCCATATTTTTTAGTGTATTACACTGACATTGATATAGATAAAATTAATTTTAAAATATCAGAAGGAAAAAAATCATTTTAT
>JALSSE010000316.1 GCA_026984415.1 Hydrogenothermaceae bacterium
AGTAAAAGTGTCTCATTTACTTCGTATGAAAAGAAATCATAAGCGTCTATTTTTTTATGAGTAAAATATTGGTTAAAAATATCCGGGTGAATGAGAATTTCATAACCTTTCCAAGGTTTGGTTGAGTTACAAGTGTACACTTGTTTAGGTTCTACAAAATGTAAAACACCATTGTCTCCTTCAAATATTGTATTGCCAATTTGGATAAAGCCATTGAAATTTTTCACAAACGAAATTTTGTAAAAGTCAAAACTGATGGGTACGTTTTTTATCACGTTTTCACTTTTTGCATCTTGATACTTTATAATATTTATTAGAGGATGTTTTAAATCAACATTATAAAAATTGCTTAGGTTTTGTATATCTTTAAAGTGTTTCAATTTTATTTATTTCAATTATTTTGGATTGTTTCCTAATGCATGCCAACTTACTCAATACACACATTGCGTTTAACCAGAAAATTTACCGTTGTTTTATATTTCGTATATCCCGAATTAGGAACAAAGCTTTTCCTTTTTATTTTAAACTTACTAATTATTTTATAACTTCGCAGAATTGCTAACGACCAAGCTCACCTGCCGCCATGAAGCAAGCCCGAAGGGCGCAGCGGAATGGCTGTCAGGTGGAGCGCCTTGTTAAGCAATTTTAACTATTTCCTCAATCACTTCATTGGTTATTTCTTCAGCCCTTAACGGCAACCAAATATCATTGCTGCCTATTTGTGTCGCCTGAATACCTGCTATAAATGTTGACATGATACTATCTATATTAATACCCTTCAACTTCGCTATTATGTTTGGAGTGCTTTGCTCCGGGTTTACATGGATCATTTTTCCTTTATATTGCCTAAACATCATATTGAGATGACTATCAACATCTGAATATGAATATCCAACAACTAAACATATATCTGTGTTATTGTTCTGCATATGCTCGTAGAATTCATAGTAGTTGCTTACAGACTCCAATGTTAACATAGGTTTAAATGGAAGCGGCGGCACCAATGAAGGTAGATTTATTAAATTTTCATCAAAGGAAAGTATTTTTGTTATGAGATTTTTTAAATTATCGATTTCCTTTTCTGGTGAATTCTTGGAATCTGGAAGGTTTGCTCCAACTCTAGTGGCATAGTTGTAGTACTTGTCAAGATCGCCATGGACATGAACTATATTTTCTATTCCACTTAACTCTGCTAATTTTGTATAATTAAAGGTAAACACAAAATCGTCATCTTTTAACGCATTTCTAACAACCTTGTAAAACGTATTGGGATTATCCTTTACTTCAGCTTGTTTTACCCTAAAATAAAACCATAATAACCAAGACAGATATGCATACACCTTCCTTTTATTAGCATTATCCTGATAAAAACCTTGGAAATAATCAGCAAGAAGCTTTTCTATATTCCACTTGCCACCCAGTACAACATTTTTCAAATTGCTAATTTTAGTGCTACCAACCTCCTCATGAGTATCAGTCAACATCATTGTTTCAAAAATTCTACTCAAAGAGCGTTCTATGCTAAAGGAAGGGACAATGTGGGAGTCTTGAATTAACTTGTAGTCTATTACGCCAATATCAGCTATTTCTTCAATTACCTCTTTTAAATCTTCATCAAGATATAATCCGTCAGATGCAGATTTGATTTTTTGAGCAAGTTTATATAGAAATCTCCAATACTTGTGATACAAAGACCCTTCTTCGTCTTTTGATGGTTTTATATTTTCGTCCTCTAACTGGTCTATCAACAAATCAGGTTTGCTGCTATCGGAGAAAAGCAACCTAAAATAATTTGATGCATCTTGTAACACGCTGGATTTCAGGCGAAATCTCATTCCTTTTAAGCCAGACCTCATTGCAAGACATAATTCTTTGTTGTCTTCCTCAAAATTCATGAGCTCGACAGCAAGATTACTTATAATAGGAACACCCTGACAATATTCAGTGCCAGCTCCAAAGATGTATGTAATTCCCATGATGAATCCTTCCTTGCTTAACGACCAAGCTCAGCGGCGCGCGCTTTTTGCGCGTCCGC
>JALSSE010000317.1 GCA_026984415.1 Hydrogenothermaceae bacterium
TAATATCTACAACGCAACCGTCAGACAAAGGAAAAATATATGACAAAGACATAGTAAACTTGACAAAAGAGGCTTTAAAAGAGTTTGATGGAAAAGTTTTAATGGAGGAAGATAAACAAAATCTAATGAACAAAGTTTTTTCTGAAGAAAAAATAAAAAACACAAACTTTTTCAAAAAATTCATAAAAAATATGGAGCTTTTAGAATTTGGTTTTCAGGCAGAAAGTAAAAAAGAAGCTCAGCAGTTATTCAGAGAAATCTACAACATACAGGCAGTTCCAGAAGAGATTTATAACCAGAATTTAGAAGAAATTGAAAAATTAATCGAAAACATTTTAGACAAATCAAAACCATATCCAGAAAGACTAAAAAGTATGTATAAGCTAAACAGCTACACAGTAAATATTCCTTACTTTAGAATAAAAGAAGCACTGCCAACAGCAATAACACCACAGAAAATGAAAACCCAAATATTCACAGTAGACTTTAAATACGATAAAGAATTAGGTTTAATATTTGAAAGGGAAGAATTGGGGGAGTTTTTGTGAGAAATGTTTTATATTGGATGATATAGTAAAAATTTCTACAAACAAAAGAGAAGCAATAGATGAGTTTACAGTTTTTTTGATAGAAAAGTTTGGATAGAAAGAAACTTTAGTAATAAGTAAGGGTGACAGTTTCCCCTTTATAAATATTGTTTCCTTTCTCCTCAGCCAATCAGTTATCAAATTTACAATTTTTTATTGTATTATTTTCATAAGCATCAATACCACCAATATTATTAGAGCAGTTATCAAATTCACAATTTTCTATTGTGTTATTTTCATAAGCATCAATACCACCACCACCCCGAATATTAGCAGAGCAATTATTAAATTTACAATTTTTTATTGTATTATTTTCATAAGCATCAATACCACCACCACCATGAGCAGAGCATTTATCAAATTTACAATCTTCTATTGTATTATTTTTCTTAGCATAAATGCCACCACCATAAGTAGCAGAGCAATTATTAAATTTACAATTTTTTATTGTATTATTTTCATAAGCATCAATACCACCACCAAGAGAAGCAGAACAGTTATTAAATTTACAATTTTTTATTGTATTATTTTCATAAGCATCAATACCACCACCACCATGAGCAGAGCATTTATCAAATTTACAATCTTCTACTGTAAAATTTACATCTATAAATAGCCCACCTCCTATAGTTTTATTTTCTTCAAAATTGAAACCTTTGAGACTATTTAATTGATTAGAGCTTCTTCCTCCTCCATACTTAAATTGGCAGTTTTTTATATATCCTGATATGTCTCCTACTACTGAAATGTTTTTCCATCTTTCATCAGGATTTTTTGCGGTAAATTCTGTGTTTTCTGCAACAAAGTTTCCATTGATTATAACTAATCCAGCGTTCTCACCAAACTCTAACTTGCAGTCTACAAGCCTAATGTTTGCGTTTTCTAATACTATATCTTTTGTTATGTATAGTTCTTGATTTTTAATTAAAACTCCTTTATTTTCATATTCAATCTTAATGTTAGAGCCTTTTATATTAGGAATTGCGTTGTATATCATCGTTTCCAATTGATTTGTATTAAGTTCAGAATTCTCTATTTGGTTTGGGTAAGGTAGCACTAAATTTTCTACATTTAAAGTTAAATCCATTATGGATACATTTTCCTCGTCAATAAAAAGTTCTTTGAATTCTAAATAGGTCTCATTAATTCCCAGTCCTGCAATCTCAACAGGGAAATCTAATTCTACAGGCTCTTCTATTTTAAAATGTCCTTTAGCCAGCTTTATAGTTTTTCTTTTTTCTTTTATAGCCTGTAAGAGTTCTTCATTATTTGTAATCAATGATACCTGTAAATCTGTGATTTTCTCAGTGTCTATTTCTACATTTAACATTTCGGCAAGGCTTTCTAAAATATCTTTGTCGGTTTTATTTTCTTCAAAAAGAACATCGTACTGCTTACCAAACCCTTTGAGAAATCTTTTAAGTCTTCCGTCTTTAATGGCAATTA
>JALSSE010000318.1 GCA_026984415.1 Hydrogenothermaceae bacterium
GGCAACACAATTGGAGAAAAATTAGAAAATTACAACTGGAAAAACGTAACCTCTCCTAATAATAAACCTTCCAGTTGGAAAGGTTTTGTAGGTAATCAAGTAATGAAAATAACTTGTGCAGGACAA
Organism: Hydrogenothermaceae bacterium; assembly: GCA_026984415.1. The sequence goes on from JALSSE010000318.1 coordinate 127, forward strand.
GATAATGTTCCACAAGAAGAGCTTGCAAATTCACCTTATGCTACAAACAAGGAAGGAAAAACTGGACACTGTGGACACTGTCTTGTCTGTAAAGGATTTGGTTTTTCTAAGAGTGATATTAGCTGGCAGGGGATGATATTTTTTAGTGATTTGAATATTTTGTTTTTTCCTGTTTTTACTTTTAAAGGGACAAGATGGATTACTACATCTTCAAGATTAAAAGAAATAGGTATAGAAGAGGAAGCACCATCTAAAAACAAAATAAAAACTAAACAAGGTGATGAGGGACACTTAAATTTGGGCTGGCTATATTTAGAAGTAGAAGGGCAACATGGTATTGAAGATAATAAAATAAATGACTTTGATTTTGAAAATTTCAAATTAACTTCTGAAGATATAATTATCGTTCCAGAAGATTTATTCTCTCACATTGTTAACTCTAATCTTGAAGTTAGAACATCTGTATCAATAGACCCAATTACTGGCGCAGCGAAAGAAAAAGCATTATTTACTTCAGAAGCAATCCCAAGAGGAACAATATTTTATGGCGAAATAAGAATTTTTGACAAAAAAGGATTTGAAGATTTAGAAGAAAAACTCAAACCTCTTCCTGAAACTGAGGAATTACGACAGGCACTAAACGACAGTAAACATTTTTATGAAACCCTTGGAATTGGTGGAATGACAACAAGGGGATTTGGGAGATTGAAGATAGAGCTAATACCTCAACAGGAGGGAAAAGATGGATAATATAGAAACTTTAACAAGCAAAAAAGCATATGAGATAGTTAATAAAATAAATCAATCTTCAGATAAGACTAATAAGACTAAACTAAAAAATCTGATAGATAAGGCTTTAGGTGTTTTATCAAATAATGGAGTTTATGCATATTATGTTTATATAGTTTCTCAAAAGTCTAAAGAAGCTACAGAATTATTTTTAGATAGTCTAAAAGATATTTTTGATATACTTGAAGATTATGACCCTTCAAACAAAGAAAGCTATTTCCAAAATATTTCCAAAGACCTTCATAAACTCCTATTCTTAAAACAACTCTTAGAAAAAACCCTCATTTATGCAAGATACCATGCCAAAGCTTTAGGAGATTAAAATGTGCTGGTATAAATTAGTTTTCAAACAAAAACAACCTATACATATAGGAAAATTTGAGTGGGGAGTAGTTTCAGAAACAGAGATTTTTATTCCTGGCTGGACAATGTGGGGAGCTTTGGTTAATGCTTATATAGTGAAAAATAAGGTTAAGGATAAAAATCAAATCCAACAAATTCAAGAAGAATTTGAAACTATAACAAATTTTTTCCCTTCTTTTGACAGAGAAACCATATTAGAGCCAAAATACAAAGACGGTGAATTTATTTACACTTACAGAGATAAAAGCGGTGAAATTCAAATAATTACCGAAGAAGAATTTAGATACGAATATGTCAAGGCGGACTTCAAAACCGCAGTGGAACCGATATCAAGAAAAGCGAAAGATGAGCATCTTTATGAATTTGAGTATATCGTGCCTAAGTTTTGTTGGGTTGGTCTAATTAAATTGGAAGATGATAGTATTAAAAACTTCCTGGAAACCAAACCTAAAGTTTTTATAGGCGGAGATATAAGATACGGTTATGGTTTGATGAGTGTTGAGTGCTTGAAACATATAGAAAACAATGAATTAGAACATTGGAACTTAGGAGAAGACGGAAGTTTTAAAAATAAAGATAATCCACTAAGAAATTTCCTTGAATTTGACCACGATACAAAATTTGAAGGAGAAATAAAACTTATTCCGGAAATGGAATTTTTCCAGAATACCCCCCTTGTAAAGAATGTGAAATTTTATATAAATATAGGTAGTTTAGTTATGACAACACAGAAAAATTATAAGTTAATTAAGGGT
>JALSSE010000319.1 GCA_026984415.1 Hydrogenothermaceae bacterium
CTATATCAAAAGAAGATAAAAATAGGAAAATAGAAGAAAGTAAAAGGTAAAACAAAGACACAGCAAGGTATTTAATCGTTATTGGTTTTATATTTTTTACAACAGGAAAAATATTTATTTCAAATAGAACCACAGCAATTAAAAAAATAGTTGAAGCTAAATTTAAATTATTGAGATAAAGAAAAAAAGAAAAAAGTATTAATAAAAATAAAACAACAAAAGAAAGTTTTTCAAATTTGAGTTTCTCCTGCTGTGAATTCGGAACAATCTGATACATCGCACTGATAAGTGTAATTGCTATAAAACCAAATACAGCTGTTAATCCTATATGTAAATAATCATCTCCAATCAATTTAAAAAATAAAGATACAATCAGATTAAAAAAAGCTAAAATAAATAATAGAGGAGTTGCTTTAGAAATATAAAACATGTTTACACCCTGTCCATTAATAATTTAAGATAATTAAATCCTGAATATTATAACAATTTGGAGAGTGGAATGATTGAAAGTTTTGAGGATATTAAAAAAGATTTTCTTTTTACAGAAGAAGATGTTGAAAGGATAAAAAAGCTAAAACCTATTATGGAAAAATACACAGATGAATTTATAGAGCAGTTTTACCATTACATATCAAATTTTAAAGAAACAAAAAAGTATTTAGACACCCCTGAAAAAATATCAAAACACAAAAAAGAGTTAAAAAAGTGGTATATGGAGCTTTTTTCTGGTAAATACGATTACGAATACTTTATGAAACTTTACAAAATAAGTGAAACCCACGTAAAAATAGGATTACCTACCCATTATATAAACTCTTCTTTTAATTTTATAAGAAATTTTATTATTGAAAAAATCAATCAGGAACTTGGACTTACCCACGAAAGAAATGAAGCTGTTAAATCAATCGGAAAACTTTTAGATATAAACCTTGACGTCTTAACTTTTGCTTACCGTGAAGAAGAACTTACAAAATTTGCCATGATGTCAAAGGCAGAAAAAACCATACTAAAATTTTCTAAAAAATTTATTGATGTTTTAGAATTTGGTCTTGTTCTGGCTTTAATAATTGTTTCATTTTTTGGTTTCTCACTTTTTGCTAAAGACTTTTACCATTTACTATCTTTAGACGTTGACTACACCCATGGAATTTTAACAATACTTGGTGATTTATTAATACTCTGGGCTATTGTGGAATTAATGAATGAAGAAATAAGCCACCTTAAAGGTGGCCAGTTTGCTATAACTGCATTTATTGCACTGGCAATTGCAGCTGTATTGAGAAAAATTTTAATAATCTCCCTCTCCCCTGAGAAAAAAATAGATTTGGCAATTTATGGTGGAATTGTTCTTTTACTAAGTTTATCCTACTGGCTTTTATACAAACATCAGGAAAAAAGTAAATAATCTATAAAGAAATTTTATGGTGTTGTGGATTCGGTGTAATAACCGCCTCCACAACCATATCTTCTAAAGCTTCAAATCCGTGAGGTTCTTTAGGGTCATACTTTATAGATTCACCAGTATCCAGCTCAACATAATTTTCCACACTGCCAATATAAAATTTTCCTTTTCCCTTTACAACTGTTGTTATAACTTCAGAAGGTGAGGAATGTAAATTAATTTTTTGACCTTTTTTTAAATAAAAATGAATAAGGATAATATTCGGCGTTTCAACCAATCTTTCTGTGTAAGGTCTCTTATCGCTAAACTTATTTTCATCAAACTTTATTACAGTTGCCATTTTTACATCCTTTTATTTTGCTGTTTCTAACTCTTTATAAACTTTCTCTTCTTCCTTTATTAACACATCTGCCAAAAAGTTATATGCTTCTTCCCATGCTTTTAAAACTTCTTCTTCAGGGTTTAAAATCTCTTTAATTGCAGACAATAGTGCATCTCCAACCATTGGATAATGCTCAGGTTTTACTTCTGTTTCAACGTGTTTTTGAACCATCTTATCAATTGCTTTTTCTAAAGCTGGTAGGTTATCAACATTTGATGCATAGGCAATTATTGCGTTTGCAAGAATTCTGTACTGTTCAGGGGGAGCATTCTTAAACATTTCCCTTGTTTCTGGGTATTTAGAGAAAAGGATTTCATACATCCTTGTCGTTATTTGTTCTCCTTTTTCCCTTAGAACTGGGGCTGTAGACTTAACTACTTTAATTGTTTCTGGTTTTAGCATAAAATCTGCCTCCTATAGTTTGATATTTACTTTTTTTTCTATTTCTTTTTCTATCTCTTCAAGGTTTGTATTTTTAAACATCTCAAAAATCTGTTTTCTTTTTTCAGCCCATTTTTCATGGATTGCACAGGGTTCTGTATCTGAGCATTCCTTAAAACCTAAAATACACTCTATAAAAAAAGAATCTCCGTCTATTGCTTCAACAATCTGTAAAAGATTTATTTCTGAAGGGTTTTTAGCCAGTTTTACCCCACCTTTTGGACCTCTATGGGATATTAAAAAACCAGCTTTTACAAGTTTTTGCAGTATCTTTGACAAAAAGAAAAAGGAAAGGTTTAAATCTTTAGCTATTTCCTGTATTGATACATAATCCTCTTTCTGATTATTTACTATATAAACCATAGCCCTAATTGCATCTTTACAGGCTGCAGAAAGCATAATACCCTCCTTATTCCTGTATAAAGTTTGCCAGATATCCAGCTGTTACTGCATCCATAGTGTTAATGTGATTTATTATCCAAGGTAAAAACTCATTTTCAAGGTAGTTTTTTATAAGATTTATGTCTTTTGTTTTTTCCCATTCTTTTTCAAGTCTTGCAAGCTGCTGCAAAACCATATCATGTTCACTTATATGTATTGGGTAGGCAAAAAAGTTGTATTTCTCCATTTGTGTCTGTTCGTATAAAAAATGTTCTTTTACATCTTTAATAAACTCTTTAAAAAGCTTATCAACCTCTTTTTCATCTTGATTTTCTATAGCCTCAAGAAGTCTATTAATAACTTCAACTTCTTGATTATGGATTTCATTCATCTTATTTAATGCAACCTGTGGAACTTCTTTTACAAACATTCCATTTCCTCCTTTTTTAATTTAAGACTTTTTAGTCTTAAATATAAGATAAAGAATTTACAGGGAAATAAATATGATTGATGTCAGGTTATCAGAACTCAGATTATTTCATGTAAAGGAATATCTCCTTCTAATTTTGGATAATTTTCTATTCCCTTTCCCGTTGCGACTTTTAAAAAGGTATCAACCCACCACGTTATATCGTATTTTTTTACGTGGTTTCTGAGGTTTTCCATTCTTTTCTTTTTTCTTTTTCAGTAAGATTTAATACAAATTTAAGAAGGTCTGCATTTTTTTCTGTATGGTAAGGATTTATCAAAAAACTGTCTTTATAAAGCTCTGTTGAAGCACCTGCAAACTCACTAAGAACTAAAACACCTTTTTTATCAACATTTGAAGCTATAAACTCTTTAGTAACAATATTCAAACCATCTCTAATTGGTGTAATAATGGAATTCTGAAAAACAGTTCTGGAGTTGGAAATAGAATATGAAGAAAAAATCCTGTTTTTAATTTCTTATTTTCTTTTTTTAGATACTTTGGTAAAAGAAAAAAATGATAATCATGAACCCAGACAAAATCCTCTTCTTTAGATATTTCAAGGATTTTCCTTGCAAATTTTTTATTTACGGAAATGTAAGCCTTATAGTAATCTTCTTCAAAACGGCAAAACTGGGGAAATCCATGGAATAAAGGCCACATTATCTTATTTGAAAAGCCGTTAAAAAAACTTTCTCTTTCTTCTTTTTTTAAAGGTACTGGAAATAGATTAAACCCCTCTGACTTTCCTGTTTCCTGTATTAATTTTTTTATTTTATCGTTGTAAAAATCACTGCCGTGCCACCCTATCCAGACTGCTTTTCTTCTATGGTATGACTGCTTTAACGCTGTCACAAGACCACCGGGACTAACCCTTACTTTATAGTCTTTTCCCAATTTTTCTATAAACACTGGAAGTAAGGCTGATACAACAACTAATTTTCCCATTTTATCCCCACTTTAAATTAATTTTTTACTTTTTTTCCTTTCTGTAAATGTTCTGTGTGTTATTGATTTATAAATCAGTTCAAAAACAAAAGCAAGTACAAAAACAATAATAGATGTAAAAAACACAACTTTTTCTGACTTCCACTGGTATATAACAAGGGTTAAGAATACCATACACACAATAACAAAGCTAAATACAATCAGAGCCTTACTTCCTTTTGTTTCCTCGGAAAGTCTGTAATGGGAAATAATTACAAAAAGGTAAATAATAAGGCTAAAATAACTGGTTATAGAAGCTATTTCTTCAAGATTAAAAGCTATTACAAAGAACATACTTAACCCTGATGTAATATACAGACCTACACTACCTGAAAACCACACTTTCCTTTCAAATTCCTTAGGTAATTCTCCCTTTTTTGCTAAAGCGTATGCTATATTAGCCCCACCGTAAAGGGTTGCATTTATTGCTGAAGACGTTGAAAACATAGCCCCAAGGGCAACAAGTGTAAAACCAATTCCGCCTAAAAATGGTTTTGCAGCTTCTGCAAGGGCGTATTCTTGAGCTTTTGATAATCCTTCTGTTCCTAAATTTCCAAGGGCTACAATTGATATTAAAATGTAAATTATAGAAACGACTGAAAGACTTATGTATATTGCGAGAGGTACATTTTTTTCAGGATTTTTTATATTTTCTGATGCATTTGTAATTAATCCAAAACCTGTGTAAGTTAAAAACAAAATAGAAGCTGCAAAAAATATGTTAAATATATGTTTCTGGTCTAAAATAGGTTTAATAAATTCTGGATTTATAGTCCATATTCCAAATACAATAAAAATCCCAAGAATTGATAGCTTGATTAAAACAATAAAAAATTCAGCTTTCCCTACTGCCTTTGAACCAAAAAAGTTAAGGGCTGTGAAAAATGAAATTATCGTAATCTCAACAACACCGAGATAAAATGATGTTAGAGGGAGTTTTATTAAAGCAAGGAAATACCCTGCAAATGCTTTTGAAAAAAGGGAAATAGAAACTACATAGATAAACCACATCAAAATACTTAATGTTCCTGTTATGTAGTTGTCCCCTATACCTCTTATGATAAATTCTATTGGTCCAGCATTTGATATATATTTTGAGCCTAATTTTGCATAGGAGTACGCTATCAGATAAGCAACCAATCCAGCAAGAAAAAACGATATAGGAAGGTTATTTTCTGCAATACTTGCCCCAACACCGAGAATAGAAAAAATTCCTGCTCCTATCATTGTTCCGACACCAATGGAAACAGCTTCCCATAGACCAAGTTTATACTCTTTTTTCATTTCCACTCCAGAATTTTTAACTGAATTTTCCTGTTTTTATTTTTCTTAAATCAGAAACATCTTTTAAATAAACATATATAAAAGCTTCAACGATACCTTTTCCTGTATAGACCTTTTCCTTAACCCTTTTGTATAATAAACCTTCATCTTCAACCTCGTCTAATAATTTTAAAGTTTTATCATCTACTTCATAAATTTCACCAAAGACTTTTCCTTTTCCTTTAATAACAGCAGGATACCAGTCTACGATGTACATTTCATAACCTTCAATAAAACCTTCCCCTAAAAATTTCCCAGATTCAAGGTAAAAATGGAGCCTAAATCCCCTTTTTAATGTCCCATAAACAAAAACTCTGTGTTTCATAATTTTTGAAGGAGTATTTTTATAAATTCTTCAATTGGAGGAATATCAAGATTTCCTTCCCTCTGCTTTTTGCCCCACATTGGTTCTGGAAAATAAGAGTCATTTTTAAACCTTGCCATTATGTGAAGGTGAAAATGTGGAAGGTAATTCCCAAAAGATGCCACGTTTATCTTATCTGGTTTATAAAATTCCCTCATCTCTTTCTCTATTATTTCCCATACCCTTAAAACTTCTTTTTTAGACTTTTCATCTAAATCTGTAAACTCTCTGTATGGCTTATTTGTAAAAATTTTCAGCCACGGTATTTCACTTTCTTCAATCTGGATATTAATAAAGTCATTTTTATAAATCATTTCTGTCCCCTCTAATTATTGAGAATAAAAGTCAAAATAAATGTTATTTTATTATAACTTAACTATTGATTTTTAATTTTAAATATCTTATTCTTTAATTATATAAGTTATAAAAATATAGATAAATATATTTCCATTAATAAATAACTTTAACAATCAAAGGAGGTTGTAGCTATGGCATCAAAAGAAAATTTAGTAGTATGGTTAAAAGAAGTTGGAATGAAAGATGTTGGATTAGTTGGAGGGAAAAATGCCTCACTTGGAGAAATGATAAACGCTTTAACTCCAAAAGGAATAAACATACCGGATGGATTTGTAGTTACTGCAAACGCCTATTTCTATTTTATAGATTACAACAATCTCAGGGAAAAAATCAGACAGACATTAGAAGGTTTAGATGTTTCTGATATCAAAGATTTACACAGAAGAGGTTTAAAAATAAGGGAAATGATTAGAGGTGGAGAATTTCCTGAAGATTTAAAGGAACAGATAATAGAGCATTACCATCAGCTTAGTAAAGAATACGGAGTAGAACATGTTGATGTTGCTGTACGTTCCTCAGCTACCGCAGAAGATTTACCAGAAGCTTCATTTGCAGGACAGCAGGAAACATATCTAAATGTTAGGGGAGATGACAGTTTACTAACTTCTGTAAAAAAATGTTTTGCTTCTTTGTTTACAGACAGGGCAATATCTTACAGGGAGAATTTTGGTTTTGACCATTTTAAAGTTGGTCTTGCTGCCGGTGTTCAAAAAATGGTTCGTTCAGATCTTGCATCTTCAGGTGTTGCATTTTCATTGGATACAGAAAGTGGATTTAAAGATGTAGTCCTTATTACTGGGATTTATGGACTTGGGGAGCTAATAGTTCAGGGTGCTGTAACTCCAGATGAATGGTTAGTCTTCAAACCAACAATGGAAAAAGGTTACAAAGCAATTATTGAGAAAAAATTAGGAAATAAAGACAAAAAAATGATTTACAGCACAGATGAACACGAAAAAGTTAAAGTTGTCCCTGTTCCAAAAGAAGAAAGAGGTAAATTCTGTTTGCCTGATGAAGATGTTTTAACTTTAGGTAAATGGGTTACAGAAATAGAAAAATACTACTCTGATTTACACCAGAGATGGACTCCAATGGATGTAGAATGGGCAAAAGACGGGGAACTAAACCAGTTATTTATAGTTCAAGCAAGACCAGAAACAGTCCAGTCAAGAAAAGACCATTCTAAAATTAAAATATACAAAATAACTGAACCTGTTGAAAGTAGAAAGAAAAAAGTTTTAGTTGAAGGAATAGCTGTTGGGAAGAAGGTCGCAGATGGAAAAGTAAAAATACTTTTATCTCCAGCAGAAGCAGATAAATTTGAAGAAGGAGATGTTTTAGTTACAGATATGACTGACCCTGACTGGGAACCTATAATGAAAAAAGCAGCAGCAATTGTAACAAACAGAGGTGGTAGAACCTGCCATGCTGCCATTGTTGCAAGAGAATTGGGAGTTCCTGCAATTGTTGGAGCTGGAAATGCAACAGAAGTTTTAAAAGAGGGACAACTTGTCACAGTTTCCTGTGTTGAAGGTGATGTTGGATATGTTTATGATGGAAAAATTGACTATGTAGTTGAAGAGTACGACTTAAATCAGCTACCAAAAACAAAAACACCAATAATGATGAATATCGCCACACCAGAAGGAGCATTTGATTTATCATTTTTACCAAATGCAGGGGTTGGATTAGCAAGGGAAGAATTTATAATAAATAACTCAATAGGTATCCATCCACTTGCTTTACTAAAATTAGATGAACTAAAAGAAAAAGACCCAGAATTAGTGGAAGAAATAAACAAAAGAACAAAAGGATACGAAGATAAAACCCAGTTTTATGTTGATAAACTATCATTTGGAATAGCAAGAATCGCAGCTGCATTTTATCCAAAACCTGTTATCGTAAGATTTTCAGACTTTAAATCTAATGAGTACGCAAACCTTTTAGGCGGAAAATATTTTGAACCACACGAAGAAAACCCAATGATTGGATGGAGAGGAGCTTCAAGGTATTACTCAGAAACATTTAAGCCAGCTTTTGGATTAGAGTGTGAAGCAATTAAAAAAGTAAGGAATGAAATGGGATTAACAAATGTTATTGTTATGATTCCTTTCTGTAGAACCCCAGAAGAAGGAGAAAAGGTCATAAATGTAATGGCTGAATACGGATTACATAAAAATGACAATGGTTTACAGGTTTATGTAATGTGTGAAATTCCTTCAAACGTAGTTTTAGCAGACCAGTTTTCAGAACATTTTGACGGATTTTCTATTGGTTCAAACGATTTAACCCAGTTAACCCTTGGATTAGACAGGGACTCTAACCTTGTAGCCCACCTTTACGATGAGAGAAACGAAGCTGTTAAAAGAATGGTAAGTCAGGCAATAAAAACTGCTAAGGAACACGGAAGGAAAATTGGTATATGTGGACAGGCACCTTCTGACCATCCAGACTTTGCACAGTTTTTAGTTGAACAGGGAATTGATACAATATCAATCAACCCAGATGCTATAATAACAACAACACAGGCAATATACGAAATAGAACAAAAATTAGGTATACACGTTTAACTACAAGGCGGGATTTACCCGTCTTTTTATACTTTTAAATAAAGGAGTTTTATATGTTCGTTTCTTCAGGAATTAGGTTTATTACAGCTTTACGTGATGATGCACGTAGAAAAATAGAAGAGCTTGGAAATGCTGACATTGTAGTTGGAATTCCATCTTATTACAGCCAACAAACAATAGCCCATGTAATAGAAACAGTTGCCCTTGGATTAAGTAAATTTTACAGTGACAAAAAATGCTTGATATTTGTTGCTGATGGTGGTTCTACAGATGATACAAGAGAAACTGCAGAAGCAGTTGATATTAGTAGTTATAACGTTGAGAAGCTCGTATCAATTTACAGAGGTATCCCTGGAAAAGGTTCTGCTGTTAGGGCTATCTTCGAATCTGCTAAATTTCTGAAAGCCGAAGCTGTTGCACTTTTTGATTCTGACTTAAGGTCAATCACACCAGAATGGGTAAAAAATGTTTTAGACCCTGTTTTTGAAGGTTATGATTTCATAGCACCTTTTTACAAAAGATACAAATTTGATGGGACGATAACAAATACAATAGCTTATAACTTAGTAAGGGCATTATACGGATACAGAATAAGGCAGCCCATTGGTGGTGATTTTGGAATTTCTTCAGATTTAGTAAAAATTTATTTAGATGAAGATGTTTGGGACACAGACGTTGCAAAATTTGGAATTGATATATGGTTAACAACAACAGCAATAGTTAAAAAATCAAAAATCTGTGAGGCAAGATTAGGAGCAAAAATCCATAACAAAAAAGACCCTGCCCACGATTTAAGTCCTAT
>JALSSE010000320.1 GCA_026984415.1 Hydrogenothermaceae bacterium
CATTTCCTTCTTTATATACGTAAAGTGTGTATTCTGGTTTTTCTATAGTAATTTCTCCTAAATCTACTATGTATCTAAATGAGCTATTGGCTGGTTGTTCTTCATCACTTATCTCATAATATTCAACTGTTCCATTTGCATTGAATTCGTAAATATCTTCGTATTCAAATTCATAATAATACATATCAGCAAAATAAACATATAAATCTTTTTCACAAGGAACTGTCGCTTCAAAGTTTCCATTTTCATCTGTTATAGTATATCTAAAGAATGTGTCGTCATCTGTTATAAACAATGAAATATTTGAAGCATCACTGTTATCTGAATATCTTATTTTTCCTTTAACTTTACATAGCTTTTCTGTAAGATCAATTGTATTTGTTTTTTGTGTGCAGTTTGGGGCAGTTCCTAAGTTTACAATTTCTTCTTTTGTAACTAAAATTGATTCATTTCCAGCAGTTAATGTGTACTGGTAGTAAAGTTTAGCCTGTGTATCCCCATCTCCTTCAATGTTCCATGTTGTTAGTCTAACAGTTCCATCTTGTCCAACTATTCCTGGAGCAGAATATAAGAAACTCTGGTTTTCATCATCATCTTCGAGCCACGCTAAAACCTGTGTAAATGGTTGATTATTTGTATCTACGAATGTTTTATCAATACATAACTCAGTTGGTGGAACAACTACTGGATAGTCAAGATTACAGTACCTAAAGTTTGGATTGGTAATAACTATGATAGTATTAAATCCATTATTATCTGTACATACAGCTACAGCATCAAATGAGTTGTTTACAGCATCATTATAATCTATAACTCCATCGTTATTTATATCTATAGTTCCTACGCCAAGAAGTTCCCATGTTCCAGTGATTTCGTTATATCTGTAAAATGGTACATTGTAGCCATTTATTTCATCTTGAGTAAGATTACTACAAATTTGTGGGTCATTAGCTCCACCAGTACAAAAATCTCCCTGCAGATTATTACATACTTCACTTCCAATCCATCTTGTTATGCGGTATGTTTGCTCTTGTGTTTTTGATATTTGTCCTTCACCAAAAATAGGATTTCCCGTTTCAGCATCTTTAATATCTACAAAGTTAAAACCTAAAGAGATAAGTCTGTTTCCATTTTCATCAACATAATCACCAGGGAATTTATCTGCATCTTTTATTGGGTCAAAAGAGCTTAAACCGACTTTTAAGGCTTTAACATCTGAAGGTATGGCATCTTTTGGAATTTCCATTGTAAACTCAGGAGTTCCATCCATTGCTATTATTTTATTTCCTGCTGCGATAACTTTTTTACCATTTGACCGTTTGATTAGTGCTATTTTAATAACTTTCTTACCATTAGAGGCAACAGTTATTGTATTATTATTTACTGGGATTATTGCTTGTGACTGAACGGTTTGTAATGTGGCATTTATAGTAATATTTTGAGGCTTTGAAAAGTTAATTTTTTTACTCCAATCAACATATCCGTCTTTTGTTATATTCACTAAGATATATCCACCATTTTTGTCTACTTTTAGATTTGTTGAGTAAGAATTTCCTTGAATAGTATCTTGTTTGGAATCTCTTTGTTTGGTTCCATCTTTGTTATAAGACATAATTTCAATGTGTGCTTCATTTCCATTTTCTACATTTGCTGTAAAACTAATAGTTTCAGTAGAAGACCCACCACCTCCACTACAACCTGTAATATAACTGATAAAAAATGCAAGGAACATAAAACTAAGAACTTTGGTTATAGTTTTCATGTTTTCCTCCTTAGATTTTTTAAGACCCCTTCTAATTTAAAAAGTTAATGAATAAAATATTATTTTTCAAATTGAAAGTAAAAAAAGCTTTATAATTTATGTTATGAAGTCTAATATAAAAAAGCTTAAGCATGATATTAAAAGCATTTTTTCGCGAGTATATACTTCTATAGACCTATTAAAGGATTATAATCTTGATGAAGATTATAACCAGATTTTAGAAATTTTAGAAAACTCATCTCAAAGACTTGAACTTATC
>JALSSE010000321.1 GCA_026984415.1 Hydrogenothermaceae bacterium
AGAAATACATTTTTGAGATTGGAGGAAAAAATAAAGACTTTTCCCAGATTAAAAACATAAAAAATTCATTTTTAGCAGTTGATGATATTGAGATTGGCTTTGAAAGAAAAATTCCACTGTGGTTGTTTGGTTTTCTGTATTAATGTTATCCATAACAAAACTCAAAATATGCACATTTTTTGCAGTAAGGCTCATCTATAACAGGTGGTGGTTTTTCCTGCTTTAATATTTTATCAATCTCTATAAGTGTTTTTTCTATTTCCTTTTCATTTTCCGGTTTTAACTCTATAAATTCCCTTTTCTTTTGTTTTGGGTAATTAATTATTCCTTTCTTTTTTATTCCAAGCTTTTTTAGATAGTAAAGATAATATAAAATCTGCATTCTATCAGCTTTTTCCATCTTGTCAGAGTATTTGACTTCTCTGATGTTGAAACTGTCTAAAATATCTATGGAAATAAGATTGTCAATTAAAACTTCTTTTGGTTTCTCTTTTTTATAGCTAATCTCGTGTAGAAGTGCCCCAAGGAGAACTTTTTCAGATTTATCTTCCATTGTTATTTTTCTGTCAAAAAGCCACAGTTTCCTTTTACAAATGAAGTAATAGTTTACTTTCAACCCGCTTATTTTAAGTTCCTCAAGGTTTATCTCTTCCACTATTCTAAAATTCCATAACCTAGAGCTGTTTTGGCACCTATTCCAATTGTTTCAAATGCGCTTTTTAGGTCTTCTTTTATCTCTTTTCCAAAGGTTTTTTTGTAAATCTCGCTATTTTTAAAGTAGAAATTAAAACTGGTTTCTTTTTTTATAGTTAAAAATGTTATAGGATTTGGATTTTGATTATCTGTAGGTGGTTTTTCTCCTGCATAGTATTCAGAATAATGAACATTCATAATATCTTTTTCAAAATATGGAAGTTTTTCAGGATAAGCATCTAAAATTATAAGATTCCCCTTTTGTTGCTGATTTCCAAAAATATTAACTATATCTTTAATTTTTTCTTCTTTTAAATTTTCTACAAATTTAATTAAATCTGCTTTTATCCTTATAAGCTCGTCTTTTTCAACATTTTCTTTTATATATTTCTTTTTAAGCTCATCATCTTTATTTAGATTTTTAATTACTTTGTCCTTTAATTTTTCAAAATTGTTAAAACTATAATTTTCTATAATTTCTGAAATCACTGAAAATTTATATTTATCCCAATTTGCTAATTCTAATATTTTAAAAGCTCTTAAAACTCCCTTAATAGCAGATGATGGAATATACGGAACACCATAAATATGATGTAGTTTTATGGAAACTTCAAGAACAGAACCTGAACCAAGTCCTACTATCAGTCTGCTTTTTGTTCTTAATTTAAAACTATAATCTGAAATATTTTTATATCTGCCGTTTATGCTATTTAATAATTGCTCAATAGTTTCTCTATTTTTAATTAGAGAGTTTTTAAAATTTTTATAAACCTCACCTTTAGCTTTATTTATTTCAGAGAGAAAAGGAGTTTCTTTACCACCTTTTGGATTATAGAACTTTACGTATTTATCTAATAAGAGCTTTAAGTTAGAACACTGGTTAACATTTATAGAACTATGTGAAGGTGCAGGTATTATGTATTGAATGTTATTATCTTGTTGCTTACTCATTTTGCTCTCCTTTTTCTAGCATTGCATCGGAAAATCTTCTAAGCCAGTTTATAAGTCGCAGGCTTTCTTCGGTGTAGAATATGTATTCTTCTGTTGAAACGTTAATTACAAGGTTATCCATTATTTCTTTAATATTTCTTCGTATATCATCCTTATTTAACTTGATTTTCTCTTTTGAAAATTCACTTTCATTCAAAAGCCAGTTTGAGAGAATATAAACCATTTTTAGATGATGGTCTTTTCCTTTTGCAAATAAAAAAGAAAGTGTATTCCCAAGTCCATTTGTTAGAACAAGCGTTCCTATTTTTGATACTAAAGATGAAAAGTCTTTTTCATAATTTTTCCCTTTTATACCACTTATTTGCTC
>JALSSE010000322.1 GCA_026984415.1 Hydrogenothermaceae bacterium
AGCTCAGCAAATTTCTTTTTTAGTAGCTCTTTTTTCTGATAACCCATTGCCTGATTTATCATTCTTCCGTAAAATTCAACAATGTGTTTATACTCTTTTAAAGGCTTTTCCATTAAGAAATGGACTATTTCTTTATCTGTTGGAACAATTTCAGGGTTTTCTTCGTGTTTTTTCCATATCTCAGGAATCATTTTTAGAAGTTCTTCATCAAGGAATTCTAAATTAAATGTTTTTACAGGTTTATACTCTCTTTCTCTCCAAACTCTATAAACGTGTAAAAGATGTTCCCCTGCCGGTAAAATATTACCTTTTTCGTCAATGAAAGATAAAGCTTCCAATGTTTCCAACTCCTGAGAACCCAAAGCTTCAACTCCAGAATCAAAAACTTTCATTAATGCTGCCATATAATCTTCATTTATTATTGTTTCATAGGCTGGAGTGCAGGTTTGTGCAACTTTTTGAACTTCCTGTCCAAGTCCTGACAGTGTGTAAACATCAGAATTTGGAACTGAGAAAGAAATTAATCTCATAGATTCTAATAGTATTGGGAATCTTCCATGTTCTGGTAAAAGTTTAGTTTCTCCAGGTCCTACCGGCATAGAGGCAAGGTAATTTGCTAAATCTTTTGAAACTACTAATCTTGGGTGTGTGTTTTTATAAATCTCATAAACATTTTTTGCATATTTATTAATTTTAATAAAATTCCCTCTTTTTTCTTCATGAATTTCCTGTGCAAATCCTCTTTTAATTAAACTATCTTTTATTTTTTCTCCTGGTAAATCATTACTTCTAATACTTGAATCTATCATAGCAATAACTTCTGAACCAATCCATCTGAATCTTTCATCCCAATCTGCTGGATGTGGAATTAAACCTTCATTTACCATTTCCTCTAAAATATAAACAAGATTTCTTCCAGCATAGCTGAGTTTAAATTCAACAGGACTTGTTCCCTGTTCAAGTAATCCTTGAAATTCCAGTTCAAAATAAGGGTCTTCTTCAGACTTAATTAAAATCTGACAGGCTGCACCTTTTGAAACCTCTTCATCTTTAACTTTCAACAAAGATAAAGCATGTTCTTTACGTATTATCATTTTAACCTCCTTTTATTTTAGTTATATAAATATATTTTAATAAACTTTTTGTAAATTTACAATATTTTTATAAAGAAATTTTAGTATTAATTACTAAAGTAAGCTTAAGACATATAAACTCCTTTGAAATTCTGGTGAACTTAAAAAAATCAAACTGCTATATTCTGATTTTTATATTTAGAAAAAGTATCCCCTTCTTTTATAAGTTTCCTTCCTAATCTCTTTGCCATCTCTTCATCTTTACCTGGTTCTCTTCCAGCCCTTGTCAAATAACCTCCAGCCATTAAACAGTTTGCAACTTCCATTGCAACGTCGTGTAAATCTTGAAGGTTCTGTTCTCTTCCACCACACAGTCTAAGCTCTGCCTCTGGATTTGTTAGCCTAAATAAAGCAACAATTTTAAGGCATTTTTGGGGAGTTAAATTTGATGAATTGTAAAGCGGTGTTCCCGGAATAGGGATAAGGAAGTTTAAAGGTATTGAATGGACTCCAAGTCTTCTATACGTTAATGCCAAATCGACTATATCTTCATCTGTTTCTCCCATACCAAAAATACCACCAGTACAGGTGGAAAGACCTACTTCCTGTATATTTTTTATTGTTTCATACCTTTCTTTCCACGTGTGTGTAGTTACTATATTTTTAAAGAAATTTTCTGAAGTTTCTAAATTGTGGTTTATTCTGTTAACTCCTGCTTCTTTAAGTTTAATTAAATCCTCTTTATCTATTGTTCCCATGGAACAGCAAACTTTTACAGGGTATTTTTCTTTTATTTCTTTTACCGCTTCTGCAACTGCTTCAACCTCTTCTTTTGTTGCTGCCCTACCGCTTAAAACAATACAATACCTGTTTGCATTTATTGAAACAGCTTTCTCTGCACCTTCTAACATTTCTTCTTTAGACACAAGACCATAAGCATTTATTGGGGTTGGATACTTTGAAGACTGGGCACAAAAGGAACAATCTTCAGAGCAAGCACCATTTTTTGCATTGATAAGTGAACAGAATTCCATTTCATTGTTGAAAACTGCTTCTCTAATTTTAGATGCTTCTTCCACCAAATCCATCAACAGTTCATCAGGAATTGATAATACTTTTAAAGCTTCTTCTTTTGTCAGAACTTTTCCATTCAAAATTTTTTCTGACAATCCATTTATAAAATCTTCCATAACTTCCTCCATTGTTAACCTTAAATTTATAAATAGTTTACCATATATATCTCAATCAATAAGCTGGTCAACAGAACTGATTTTTTCTCTTATATTGTTTAACTTTTTGATAGATTCTTCTGTTTTTAAAAATTTTGGAAGAACAGGTGGTTTATGTAAAATTCCTCTGTATAAAAGCTCCTCAACTAAAGGTACATGCTGTAATCCTATCTTCCCAACATAAAGGATTTCTATGTTTCCTCCATCTTTTATATACTCAATAAGATTTATTAAACCTCTTAAATAAATAGCATCTTTTATTAGTCCACCACCTCTGAAAATTCTAACTGTAATATCGTAGGCAGTCCTATCTTGAAAATCAAAATCTTTGTGTAGTTTTTGAAATGTTTCTACAAAATCTGCTCCTTTTGATATACAGTCTGCAGCTACTACCCTTCCAGCAAGTATTTTTAATCTTGTTTTAGTCAAACTTCCTGTTAGATACTCTGATAAAACTGCAAGTCCTTCCTGTAACTCATCATATCCAGAAAGCCCTGTATGAAGCATTTTAAATTTTTGTGATAATCCATTAAAGTAGGTAACTATATGTGTACCTATTTCGTGGTTTAAAACTGCTTTTGCTTCTGTATAAGAAAATTTAGCGAATTTGTTTATAAACAGATTTCCACTTGAAACCATAGCACGGGATACAATGTCATCTCTGATTTCTATTTTTGAATTCATTGATGGGTATGAATTTTTATAAAATTGAATTTCTTTTTTTGCCATTTTGTAAAATTCTTTAGCATCAATGTTTCTTTCTTCAGTCTTTATTTTTACTTTTTTTAATATGTTTTCAGCATGTTTCACAATTTCTTCTTCTATCTTTCCATAAAGTCTGATACTGTTTAATAAAAAGTTATAACTTCCCCTCTCAGAAAGCATTGTTAGTTGGGTATCTATTTCTTTCCTTTTTTCAGAAAATAAAGAATATAGAACAGGGTCTTCTATTTTTTCTATTGGTATAGAGTACAGTTCTTTTTTTAAATCTGGAGGGACTACTGGACATAACCTGTAATGTAAATCTGGTTCTGATGTATAACCACTTTTTTTGAATTTTAACCATTCTTCTTCTAAATTTACAGGTGTTGATAAAAGTAAAAAATCGTAAGAATCCTGAATGTTTGCTAACTTTTTATCTGAATACCAGACAGCATTTGTAAATGAACGTCTTCCTAAAGTGTAGTAATGTGGATATTCTAAATTCAAAACATCCTTTGAAAACTGGTAAACAAATTTTTTTACAGCAGTAGAAAACCCGTGGTGAATTTTTCTTAATTCATTTAAATAAATCTCTCCTTTTTCTAAATTTCTGTAAACAGGTTTTATTTCAATTCCTATAAAATGGGAGTTTAAATTCTTAACTGTTCTTGGATGTATTAATGTTTTTAAATCTGGTGGATGAAAAGGTTTTATAAAATTCAGTATTTCAGCTTTTTTTCTGTGTATCTTTATACTTTTTAAACTACTTTCTAAAATTTCTATCTCTTTTGTTAACTCACCTTTCTTTCTTCTAAAAATTTTAAATTCTGGAAAATAATCTTTTACATTATTACAGGAAGCCCATATTTCTATAAGAACAGAAGAACCAAAAATCTCTTTTTGAACCTTTAAAATCTCTTTTATCAGTACAGATAGGTCTTCTTGGAAATCATCATCACCTGTGGCAACAATATAAGAGGCTTCTCCTAAAACTAACTTCTCTGTTCCTAAATCTTCATATTTTGAAGGTTTTCTGTAAACCAATAAAAAAGGAAGTTGCCTGTCAATATTTATTTTTCCATAAACTGGAAGTTTTAGTCTTATAGGCTTGTTAGCTTTTAATTTCTTTATTACCTTCTCTAAAAAATCTTTAGAAATGTATTTCATCTATTTGCCCCTATTTTCTTCAACTCCTCAAGAACTCCTTTAACTGTATAACCTAAAGCATTTTTTAACTCTTCAAACACTTCTGGATAAATCTCACCTGTCCATTCGTCCATAAAAATCTTTTTAAACTCAATAGACAATACACAGGCATTATCTGGATAATGTTCATGAATCCATTTTGGGAAATAACCCCCAAAAAATTTGACATTTTCTCTTACATCTAAACTTCTTCCCAAAAAATCATAACTTCTCATATCATTTATAAATCTATCAATTACAGGTTGAAATTTTTCTTTATTTTTCATAGTGCCTGTTCCAACATTAATTTCAGGATTTAGTTCAGGGTCTTCAGGAGGAGCATCTGCACCTTTTCTTCTATGGTTATAAGAATGTATATCATAAACAACAAACAGACCTGATTCTTTGACAAACTGATTTAAAAACTCTTTTAATTCTTTGTAAAAAAGCCTGTACTCTTTTAAAGAATGCTCAATTACCCGTTTAGGTGGTATTTCTTTCCAGACTTTAAGTCCCCATGAGTCTTCAGGTTTTAAATAAATAGCCTTACTCTCAGGTCTATTTAAATCAACCTCAAACCTTGAAACATTAACTATAATTTTACTGTCTGAAATATCCGTAAATTCTGCTGTGTAAGGGTCTTCTTCCCTTAATCTTGTTTTTTCATCAATTAATAAATATTTTTTAAGTTCTTCCCTTATAAAATGTCCGTTATGGATAGCCGTTGCTATTAAAGGTAATTCACCTTTTTCCATTATCCACAAATTATCACCCATACTTCTCTCCATATTTATATATTCATAACAATAATTATAATTAAATAATATCAGATAGCATATTCTTATATTTTGTGGTATAATCTAAAACTATAACTTTGAATTTAGAGGTGATTAATTGGATTTAAAAGGTAAAGTTGCCCTTATCACTGGTTCAACAAGAGGAATTGGAAAATCAATAGCTTCAACACTTGCATCCTACGGAGCTGATGTAGTAATCACCGGAAGAAATAAAGCAACTGCGCAACTTGTTGCTGAAAATATAAAAAATGAATTTAATGTAAATGCCTACGGGGTAGAATTAGATTTTAACAAAGATATAACTGAAAGCTGGAAAGAAATACAGAGTTTAGCAGGTAATATAGACATACTTGTAAATAACGCAGGGTTAACAAGGGACGCACTTTTTATAAGGATGAAACAGGAAGACTGGGACGAAGTAATAAATGCAAATCTTACAGGAACATTTAAAATAACCCAGCTTGTAGTAAAAGGTATGATGAAAAAGAGATACGGAAGAATAATAAATATATCATCTGTTGTTGGTTTTACTGGGAACGCTGGACAGGTAAATTATGCAACAACAAAAGCTGGACTTATCGGTTTTACAAAATCTTTAGCAAAAGAATTAGCTTCAAGAAACATAACTGTAAATGCAGTAGCCCCAGGATTTATAGAAACAGATATGACAGAACAGCTTCCAGCTGAAATTAAAGAAAAATATCTGGAACAAATTCCTTTAAATAAATTTGGAAAACCTGAAGACGTTGCCAACGCAGTTTTATTCCTCGCTTCAGATTTATCATCTTACATCACTGGCGAAACTATCCACGTTAACGGTGGAATGTTATAAATCAAAAAATATTTTGGAGGTCAAATAATGAGCGTAGAACAAAGAGTAAAGGAAATCATCGCAGACCAGTTAGGAGTTGATATTGAACAAATCAAACCTGAATCAAGATTTGTTGATGATTTAGGAGCAGACTCTTTAGATGTTGTTGAATTAATTATGGCATTTGAAGAAGAATTCGGCGTAGAAATTCCTGACGAAGATGCTGAAAAAATAGCTACTGTTGGAGATGTTTTAAAGTACATCGAAGAAAAGAAAGGAGCTTAACCAATATGAGAAGAGTCGTCATTACTGGTTTAGGAGCAATAACACCTTTAGGGCATAATGTAAAAGATTTTTGGGAAGGTTTAATAAATGGCAAAAGTGGTATAGACACAATAAAAAGGTTTGACCCAGTTGCTTATAACCTTCCTGTACATATTGCAGGGGAAGTAAAAGATTTTGACCCTACAAAATATTTAGACCCTAAAGATGCTAAAAGAATGAGTGATTTTGTTAAGTTTTCTATGGTTGCAGCAAAAGAAGCTGTAGCTGATTCAGGGCTGGAACTTGATAAAATTAACCATGAAAAAGCAGGTGTTATTATTGGAACCGGTATTGGCGGCTTAAGAGATATTGAAAATCAACAGCAGGTTTTAATGGAAAAAGGTGCAAGAAGGGTTTCTCCCTTCTTTATACCTTCAGGAATTGCCAACATGGCATCTGGTTATGTTTCTATTGAATTTGGATTCAAGGGACCGAACACATGTGTTGTAACAGCCTGTGCAACAGGAACCCACGCAATAGGAGATGCCTTTAAAATAATTCAGCGTGGAGATGCAGATATTATGATAGCTGGTGGAGCTGAATCTGCGATAACTCCCCTTGGAATTGCTGGATTTGCGAATATGAAAGCTTTATCTACAAGGAATGACGAACCTCAAAAAGCTTCAAGACCTTTTGATGCAGAAAGAAACGGCTTTATAATGGGTGAAGGTGCCGGGACTGTTGTTTTAGAAGAATTAGAACATGCCCTTGCAAGAGGGGCAAACATTTATGCAGAAGTTGTTGGTTATGGAATGACAGGGGATGCTTACCATATTACAGCTCCATGTGCCGATGCAGATGGTGCAATTAGAGTCATCACTGCTGCAATGAATGACGCAAGGGTAAATCCTGATGAGGTTGATTATATAAATGCCCACGGAACTTCAACACCTTTAAATGATAAAGTTGAAACACTTGCAATAAAAGAAGTTTTTGGAGAACATGCGTATAAGCTAAAAATAAGCTCAATTAAATCTATGATTGGACATTTATTAGGTGCAGCTGGTGCAGTTGAAGCGGTGGCAACTGCATTAACTATAAAAAATGGGATAATACCACCAACAATAAATTATGAACATCCAGACCCAGATTGCGATTTAGATTACGTACCAAACAAAGCTATTGAATACCCTGTAAAAGTGGCTGTGTCAAACTCTTTTGGGTTTGGTGGAACAAATGCATGTTTAGTATTTAAAGAGTATGAATGATTTTGCAGAAAACCCTATCTTTAAAGAAAGAGTTGAAAAATTAGAAAAAACATTAGGCTATAAATTTAAAGATACATCACTTCTGATTTCTTCTATAACCCATAGTTCCTTTGTTGCTGAATATGACAGGGGAATTCAAGATTATGAGGTTTTAGAATTTTTAGGAGATGCAGTCCTCTCTTTAATAGTTAGTGAAATCCTCATTAAAGAATTTCCAAAGGCTAAAGAAGGAGAATTATCACAGCTACGTTCAGCAGTTATCAGCGAAGCGTATCTCTCAAGGCTTGCAAAAAAAATAGAATTAGGAAATTTTGTTCTATTAAGTAAAGGGGAAATTGCCCAGAAAGGAATGGAAAGGGAATCACTTTTATGTGATGTTTTTGAGGCAATATTTGGTGCAATTTATGTAGATACTGATTACCATATAGAAGAACCAAGAAATGTTTTTAACAGACTCTTCAAAGAAACCCTACTAAACGACATAAGGACAGAAAACATTCCAAGAGATTATAAATCCTTACTTCAGATATACACCCAGAGATATATGGGAATTACCCCAAAATATAAACTTGTTTCTGCTGTAGGACCAGAACACAGTAAAACATTTACAATGAAATGTGTAGTTAATGAAAAAGTTACAACAAAAGGGAAAGGAAAATCAAAAAAAGAAGCAGAATCTGAAGCAGCAAAAAAAGCTTATCTAAAACTCCAAAAGAAAAATAAGAAAGACAATTAAACGTGTAAAAGTGAAAACTTAAACTCAATTTTTTCTTCGGGAAAGATATTTTTAACAGCATTTGTGTAATATTCCTTCTGTTTTTTGTATATTTCTTCTATTCTCTTTTTATTCTTCTCTTTTGTGATTTTATAATCAAGAACAATTATTTTCCCATCTTTTTTATAAACGATATCAATAACTCCTTCAATATATCTGTTCTTCTCTTTCAATGTAAAAGGCATTTCTTTAAACAAAATTTGTGATGTGGATATCTCTTTATAATCATCACTTTTTAGAAAATTTTTTAGGATTTTCCTTGCATCTTTTTCAATATCACTGCGCAGCTCTTCACTTACATTAGCTATATTCTTTTCCAAAAGTAAAAGCAACTCTTCTTCTGCTTTTTTGGAGTCAGTTTCAAAGCTAAATTCTTCTAAAATTTTATGGATTAAAATCCCTAACTGGATTGATTTATCTTTATATTGTTTAAAGTTTTCTTCAATTTCTTTAATCTGTTCTTCTTCTATTTTAGATTTTTCATTTTCTTTTCCTACCAGTTCAGATACAGTTGTAAATCTTTTTGAAGAAATAGATTTTTCAAATTCTTCTCTCCAATTTTCTTCTTTATCCCTGATTTTATCTAATTCTTCTTTTAATTCCTGTGGTGTTTTTTTCTTCTTAAGTTCTTCCCAGTATTTTTTATTTTTTAAATTTATTTCTTTACTATTTCCACCAATTTTTATTTTTATTTTTTTCTCCCCAACTATTTTCCCAGTTTTAGTATTTTTTATATAAACTACTGTTTCCTTTCCTTTTACAAAATTTAAAAGGTTTTCAATATCTTTCATTAAACCAGTTTTTTTAGAACCTATGAAAATCAATCTTTCTTTTGCCCTTGTCAAAGCTACATAAAGAATTCTTCTATTTTCTTTCTCCTTTAATTCCTTAACTAACTCTCCATCAAAATTTTTAGACTGGGCTATTGTTTTTCCATTATCGGATATAATTTTAACCATCAATCTGCCTTTTACAGTGTAAAAACCATCATTTCTTGTATTCCTTTTCCTTGATAAATCTGGAATTATAACGACCTTTCCTTCAAGACCTTTTGCCTTATGCATAGTCATTATTCTTACAAAGTTATCATCTTCAATTAAAAGCCCTTCTTCTTCTCTTGTATCTCTATTTTCTTCAATTAGATTTATAAAATCTCTAAGGTTAAAATTTTCCCTTTCAAGTCTCTGGGAATAATCTTTCAATTTTTGCAAATTGGCTAACTTTTGTTTTCCATCAGGAAAAACTGAAAAAACCTCAAAAACAGGTAAATTTTCAAAAATCTCTGAAACTATTCTGTAAAGACCCTTACTGTCTTTT
>JALSSE010000323.1 GCA_026984415.1 Hydrogenothermaceae bacterium
GTTTTAAGGCTTCTTTACGTTCCTTCTCTTCTCGTTTACGCTCTTTCTCTGCTCTCTTACGTTCTTTTTCTGCACGTTTTTGAGCTTCTTTACGTTCCTTTTCTGTTCTTTCTCGCTCCTTCTCTACTCTTCTAAGCTCATTTTCTTCTTGTTTTAGCTTTGCCATTCGAGCTTTTTCCTTTTGCTTTTGCTCTAAGGATTTATTCTCAATATATTTTTGTTTTTGCTTGGCTTCTTTTATTTTCCTTGCTTCTTCTTTAGCTTTTAAAGTATTTCTATCAGCTTCTTCTCTTCTTTTTTTCGCTAATTCTTGACGTTCTTTTAATTGTTTTTCCTTAATTTCTTTTTCACGTTGCTCCCATGTTTTCGCATTATTAGAAACCGGTTTTACAAGAGTATCCTTAACAATTGCAACTGTTGTTGTAACAGTTTCTGTAGTTTGAGATTCTTTTTCTTGAGCTTGTAAGGTAATTCCTGTAAAAGCAAATAGTAGTAAATATGCTAATTTTCTTTTCATTTTTGTTTGTTTTTATACTACAAAGATAATACATTAAAGAAAGACTTACAAGTCTTAATTAATACCTTTTACCTTTCTAAATTATAGAAATTTAATTTCATTTATAGAATAAATTTTCAGGTTATGCAATGAAATTAATCGTAAACGGATAACTTGGTTGCTCATCATTACTAACTTTCACAGCATTAACGATAGGCATGATAAAAGATATTAATCCAATTATAACAAGTAATACTATTCCTAAACCGAATAAGAAAAATAAAGGAATACTAATAAAAATGTAGATTAACATAGAAAGCTTAAAATTTAAAATCATTTTTCCTTGTTCATCTACTCCTTCTACTTGATCTCTGTTTGTAAGCCAAATAATAAGCGGAACAATAATTCCACCCAAACCTGTAACATAATCTAATAACTGACTTAAATGCATTAAAATTAATAATTGACGATCCTTTTTTTTAGTAGTTGTAAGTTGTTTTTCTAATTCCATAATATACGTTTTGTCTATACGACGCATCTAAATTAAAAATGTTACATTTTTTTTGATGAAGTCTAAAACATATAAGCCTTTTCATAGTGAAAAGGCTTATGGATTTTAAACTATATTTTAGTGGAGACGATGGGAATCGAACCCACGACCTCTTGACTGCCAGTCAAGTGCTCTAGCCAACTGAGCTACGTCCCCATTTTTTATTGATCTATAGACCCTAAAACACGTTTCATGAACGCATTAAGTGCTTCTTTTTTTGGTGTGCCATTTTTAATTTCTTTATGCACTTCCAAAGCACCATACATATTGGAAATTAACTCACCTATTACATCTAATTCTTCATCTTTTATTCCTTTGGCTTCTGTTAAATCTTCTAGTACTTCAATTGTTTCTATAAGGTAATCTTCATCGTTTTTTTCGATAAATTCCGTTAGGTGTTTTATTATTGGTAAACGCATATTTTTTTAAAATGATTGAATTTATAATACTTCGGAAACAAAGTCCTTTAAAACTTCAAATTTGTTTGTCTGAACTTGGTTTACTTGTTTTCCGTCTTTATACGAAGCAAAAGTAGGTAAATTATCTACATTTGCTAACTTACGAGATTCCGGAAATTTTTCGGCATCAACCAAAACAAACGGAACTTCAGGATGTTCTAAGGATAGTTTTTTAAATTTAGGTTTCATAATACGGCAATTTCCACACCACGTAGCCATAAATTGCACTAATACGATTGGATTTTCGTCGATTATTTTTTTTAAATTGTCTTCTTGTAACTCGATTAACATATCTTGTTTTTTAAAAGTTAGTAGTGATAATATTCAGTTTGCAAATACCTATTTGCAAACTGAATATTGATTATTAGATTAGTGTGATTTTAAATAATCAGCCACACCATCTCTTGTTGCTTCCATTGCGTCTTTACCTTCTTCCCAGTTTGCAGGACAAACTTCCCCTTTTTCTTGTACGTGTGTATAAGCATCGATTAAACGTAAATATTCGT
>JALSSE010000324.1 GCA_026984415.1 Hydrogenothermaceae bacterium
TCTTCAAAAACTGGTTTCATTATGAAGAACGTTAGGAAAAGTGAAAGGGCTATTATTACCTGATTTGGTGGAGTTTGGGGAATTCCAAGTGCATGCCTTAATAAAGAAAGGATAATTACAATCCTTGTAAAAGATGTAACTGTGATTAAAATTGCAGGGGCAATGCTGAGGATTGTTATCAGAAATAGTATTTTTAGTGTAATGTCAAGGTTGTTTAACTGTTTTAATGTGTCCTGAACAGCTTCTCCATAAGATATCCCGCTAATCAGAAGTGTCAGAAGAAATATTTGAACTGGTATTGTTTTGTTTATCTTCATTTTTTATACTCTCAGTAGCTTCCCACTCTTTTATTTTGTTAATTCCCTTTTCGTCAAAACTGAACAAAAACTTTGAGTTTTCTACATGAGCTATAAAAAGTCCTTTATTTTTAGATAGATACCTTATTTCTTCTATATTTATTTTTCCTTTTTTGTTTACAACTAAGTTTGTTCCGTACCTGTTGACTGCATAGTAAATTGCATAAATGAAAATTAAGATAATTACAAAAGATGAGATAAATTTCAGGTAATCTGCATACTCAAACAATGTCTATAATCCTTAGACTGTACTTGTTATTGACTATCATTATTTCACCAATTGCAAAAAGCTGGTCGTTTATATAAAGGTCGATATAATCTTCAACATTCTTATCTAACTGGATTATATCCCCTTCTTTCATTTTGAAAATATCTTTAAATAATTTCTTTGTTTTTCCTACTGTTCCGTGGGCTTTCAGCTCAACATCATAAATAAATGTAAAAGGATGTTCGTACTCTGGAACATCCTTATCTTCTTTTACTATTTCTTCAATAATTTCTTCCTTTTCCATTTTTCCTGCCTTCTTATGCTGTTTGTATTACAAATTCTGTAAAGTAAACATTTTTAACCCCACCTAAAGGTAGAATAGCATTTACCCTTTTTATTATTTCCTCCTTTAGTTGCTCCATACCTTCTGGGGTTTTTATTTCCCTTGAATTTTTTGTAAAAAGAAGGGTTGTAATTGCATCTTTTATCTGAGGTAGCCTCTTTTCTATTTCCTGAACTATACTCTGGTCTTGAACTTCAAGAACTACAGATACTTTTAGATATCTATCTGCATCTTTATCAGCTAAATTTACTATAAATGAACCAACATCGTACTGTATTCCAACATCTTCAACATTTTTAATTTCCTGTTCTATTTTTTCAGCTTTTTGGTCGGCAGTTTCTTCTTTTTTATCAAGGATTAAAAATTTATACGCTGCTCCACCACCACCTGCAAGCAGTAGAACAATTAAAATAAGAAATATTAATTTCTTTTTTCCGCCGCCTTTTTTCTCTTCTTCTGTTTCTTGATTTTCTTTGTTTTCTTCAGCCATTTATTTCCCCGTTTCAAAGGGAGGAAGAACCTCCCAGATTATTTATTTATCTTTTAATATTCATTGTTTCCTGTAGAACTTGGTCAGATGTTGTTATTGTTCTGGCATTTGCCTGATAAGCCCTCTGGGCTGTAATCAAATTAATAAATTCCTGACTGATATCTACGTTAGATAACTCTAAAAACCCACTTCTTAATTTACTGATTACTCCACCGGGAACAATAATAGGTGTAAATGTTTGCTGATTTGGAAGGTAAAGGTTATTTCCTTTTCTTACTAAGATTTCTTTATCTTTAAACGTTGCAATTGATATTCTTGCTATATCCCTAACCTGTCCATTTGAGTAAACACCTTTAACAACACCATCTTCGCTTATTGAAGCACTTAATAAATCACCTTTTGCATATCCATCCTGTGCTGCGTAAAAGATAAAGTCAGAATCTAACTGTTTAATCTGTTCAAAGTTAAATGTAAACTGGATATTATTCCCACCAGTGTTTAAACTTGCTGAGTATTGGTTGTTTGTAGGGATAGGAGCAATTGCTATCTGTGTAGGGTCAATTGTATTTGTTGAAACAGTCGTATCATAAGTTTTGTAATCCACATTTGACA
>JALSSE010000325.1 GCA_026984415.1 Hydrogenothermaceae bacterium
GGAACAGGCTCTTTTGGTGGAGTTGACGTTGTAGCAAGTTACTATGACAAATCAAATCCTACTGAACCAGATATTATAGACTTAATTCTCTCAAGTTCTTTAGGCGGAATTAATGTTGCATTAAACTTTGATTATCAAATGGGTGAAAATGATGATGGATATGGATTGGCTTTCTATTTAACTCCAGATTTAGGAATGATTTCTTTACCTATAAGAATTGAATATTTTGATGATAATGGTTCAGGTGCTTATGATGGAAACAAAGGATGGGATTTAGCAATTACTCCAACTTTACACTTTAATGAAAATGGATATGTAAGGGCTGAAGTATTTTACTACGATTATGATAATGCAGAAGATGTATTAGGAACTACTGATGATAGCAATACAATTTATAGAGTTGAGTTTGGATACTCATTCTAAATCAAATCTGGGAGAGTCTAACTCTCCCTGCTGCCAAACCTACTAACTTTGAGGGTTTTTTAAACCCTCTTTTTTATTTTAAAAACAACAACTAAAATAACTGCGAGTGCAAAACTTACTAAAGCTGAAATATAAAATGGAAAATTAGCTCCAAATTTATCCCATAAAAACCCTGCAATAGAAAGAGAAATAAAAGAAGAAATCCCCATTACAAAATGGTATATTCCGTAGGCTGTACCTTTAACCTTTTCTTTTGAAAAATCAGAAATAAAAGCCCTTGAAACAGTTTCATTGCCAGCCATAAACAAACCGTATAGAATAAATCCTAACCAACCAAAAATTGAACCATTAATAGTAAAAGTTAAAGAAGTTAAAGAAAACAAAATGTAAACAAAAGCCATAACATTTATCTTTCCAAATTTATCAGACATGCTTCCAATTGGATAGCTAAAAAATGCATAAAAAATATTAAAAATCAGATAAGCAACTGGTATAAAACCAATAGAAATTCCAACATTCTGTGCTTTTAAAATCATAAAAGCGTAGTTCATTGAAACAGATGTAAATAAAGCCTGAATAATTAAAAATTTATAAAACTCCGGTGGCAAAGTTTTTATGTTTTCTCTTAAATAAAAAGTTTTTTTCTTTTCTTTCACTTCAGGTTCTTTTACCATAAAAATAAGTATAAACAGCGCTATACCAGCTGGAATAATTGAGAATAAAAAGATAAATCTAAATGTTTTTTCTGTTTCACCTAAAATTAATAAAAATAAAAAAGCCAATAATGTCCCTAAAACTGCTCCAACAGTATCCATTCCCCTATGGATACCAAAGGATTTACCACTCACTTCTTCTGATGAGTATGCAGATATTAAAGCATCCCTTGGAGATGTTCTTATACCTTTTCCAATTCTATCTGAAACTCTAACAAATAAAACAAATAACCATGAATTTGCAAAATACAGCAAAGGTTTTGAAAATGTAGAGATACCATAACCAAAAATAATTAGAGGCTTTTTCTTCCCAAATTTATCTGAAATAATCCCTGAAAAAATTTTTAGAAAACTTGCGGTTATTTCTGCAAGACCTTCAATAAAACCAATCTCTGTTTTTGATGCGTGTAAGAATTTATCTAAAAAGATTGGTAGAATAGGAAAAATCATTTCACTGGAAATATCTGTAAAGAGACTAACTAATCCCAGTAAAACAATATTCCTATTGATATTTTTCATTTACATATATTTTTTCAGTACCTGTGGAATATCAAAAGTACCATCTTCTCTTTGATAGTTTTCCATTATAGCCAGCAATGTTCTTCCAACTGCAAGCCCTGAACCATTAAGAGTATGGACAAATCTATTTTTACCTTCTTTATCTTTAAATCTAATTTTTGCCCTTCTCGCCTGAAAATCTTCTGTATTTGAACATGAAGAAATCTCCCTGTACCTGTTCTGTGAAGGTATCCAGACTTCTATATCAAATGTTTTTGCAGCAGAAAAACCTAAATCTCCTGTACATAGCTCAACAATTCTATACGGAATTTCAAGTAGTTGGAGAATTTTTTCAGCTTCATTTACAAG
>JALSSE010000326.1 GCA_026984415.1 Hydrogenothermaceae bacterium
CGGAACAGCAATAGCCGTTTTTGACTATATATGGAAAAAACCTTACGCAAAGTATATTGGAATTTTAGGGGTAATGATTCCACTTGTAGTTGTTATTTATTACGTTTATATTGAGTCTTGGACTCTGGCTTATAGCTTTTTTTCATTAATTGGTTCTATTCCCCATGAAGCAATTAATTCTTCTGTAAAAGATTACTTAAAACCTTTTGAACAATTTTTAGTCAGTTTTATTGGTGCTGATTCTAAAAGCAGTTTATTCTTAACCCCATCTGCTTCAGCGTATATATTTTTCCTTATCACAATGCTGATTAACAGTTATATACTTTATAGAGGGGTTTCAGCAGGTATTGAAAAAGTTGCAAGAATTGCCATGCCTACAATTTTTATCCTTGCAATCATTCTTTTAATAAGGGTTTTTACAATGACTTCCCCTGAAGGAAGGAATTTTTTAGATGGTTTAGGTTTTTTATGGAATCCAGATTTTTCAGCATTATCTAACCCAAAAGTCTGGTTGGCTGCTGCTGGACAGGTATTTTTCACTTTAAGTATAGGTTTTGGAGCAATTTTAACTTATGCTTCTTACTTGAAACCAAAAAGTGATATTGCATTAAATGGACTTGCAGGGGCTTCTGTCAATGAGTTTGCAGAAGTTATTTTAGGTGGCTCTATTGCTATAGTAGCATCAGTTATATTTTTTGGTGTTATGGGAACTCAGGAAATTGCCCATGAAGGAGCTTTCAATTTAGGTTTCATAGCTATGCCTGCTATTTTTGCAAATACTCCTTTTGGTTCTTTGTTTGGTTTTATCTGGTTTTTACTGCTGTTTTTTGCAGGGGTTACATCTTCTATTGCATTAAGTCAACCTGCTGTTGCATTTTTAGAGGATGAATTTGGATTAAAAAGAGAAAAGGCTATCCTTTACCTTATGGGGTTTGTTTTTATAACAGCCCATATAGTTATTTTTATGAAAGGTGTGTTAGATGAGCTTGATTTCTGGGTTGGAACACTTGCCCTCGTTCTTTTTGCATTACTTGAAGCAGTTTTGTTTATGTGGATATTTGGTTCAGAAAAAGCATGGGCTGAACTAAACAAATATGCAGACATTCACATTCCTAAAATTTTCTATTACATAATGAAATATATTTCTCCGTTGTTCTTAATAGTGATTTTAATATCGTGGACGATTGATACTTTACCTGCTAAATTCAGTGAAAATTCTCTAAATGTATGGATAGCAAGGCTTTTTATTCTTTTTGTGCTTTTAATTGGAATTATTTTAGTAAAAATTGCGTGGAAAAAAAGAGGAGAAAAGAATGGAAGGACATCTTCTTAACGGGTTAGGTGCCTTATTTATGGCTGTTTCGTGGTCAATAGTAATCGGTCTAAACATTTTTTCGTTTTACAAGATATTGTATAATAAGAAAGAAAAATAAAATGAAAGGAGGCATTTATGTCTGTAGAAAGAAGTTTGGTTTTAGCAAAACCTGATGCTGTAAGGAAAAAAGTTGTAGGAAAAATTATTGCAAGGTTTGAAGAGGAAGGTTTTAAACTTTTAGGTTTAAAGAAGTTAAAACTAACTAAGGAACAGGCTGGGCAGTTTTATATTGTCCATAAAGAAAGACCATTTTATGATGAGCTTTGCGAATTTATGTCTTCTGGTCCTATTGTTGCTATGGTATGGGAAGGAGAAAATGCAATTTCAAGAATAAGAGAGATTATGGGAGCAACAAATCCTGAAGAAGCTGCTGAAGGAACATTAAGAAAGCTTTATGCAACAAATATTGGTGAAAATGCAGTTCACGGTTCCGATTCTGTTGAATCTGCTAATTATGAAATACCTTTCTTTTTCAGTGGGTTAGAATTAATTGGATAAATATATTGATTTTTTAATACTTCTTTCTTTAGGAATTTTAGTTGGAAGTAATGTCTTTTTAACTTTTGTAGTAGCTCCCCAGCTTTTTTCAAATTTTGACCACAGACTGGCTGGGGAAATTACTAATGTTATTTTTCCGTATTATTTTGCCGGTGGCTGGATAATAGGAATATTTATTTACACTTTGATTGCTGTAAAATCTATAAAGAGAAAAGAAATTGTAAAGAAACTAAAGTGGTTTGTTATAGCCCTTTCTTTAGTTATTATTTCTTATATGGCATTACACAGAACCTTATTACCAATTGGACAGCAGATAAACAGTAAGTATTATGAACTTTTAGACCAGAAAAAAGATAAAGAAGCTGAGAAATATAAACATAAATTTGCTACAGTCCACGCCATATCAAGCAGCCTTAATATGATTAATCTACTTCTTGAAATTTATCTTATGTATGGATTTTTTGTTTTTATAAAAGAAGATGAAAATAAAGGGTGGGGTTAAACCCACCTTTATTTGTTAGTGTTGGTGTCCGCCTGCTCCGTGGGCATGTCCGTGTAATACTTCATCAGGAGTAGCTTCTCTAATACTCTCAATTTTTATTTCAAATACAAGGTCTTTTCCAGCTAAAGGGTGATTCATATCAACTGTAACTGTGTTTTCATCAAAATCTACAACTACCATTTGAATAACCTGACCTTCTGGAGTTTGAGCCTGTAATGGTAATCCTTTTTCTAACTCAACACCTTGAAAATATTCTCTTGGTGCCTGTTGTAAAAGTTCTGGATTAACAGGTCCATAAGCTTCTTCAGCAGGAACTTCTATTGTTTTGGTTTCACCTTCTTTCATTCCCATCATTCTGCTTTCTAATCCTGGAATGATTTCACCTTTTCCAGCTAAGATTGTAAGAGGCTGTCCGTGAAGCTCGCTACTGTCTAAAACTTCTCCAGTCTCTTTGTCTTTCAATGTGTAATTGAAAGATACTACTTTGTTGTTTGATACTTCCATGTTAAAACTCCTTTTGTTTATTTAGCACTGAGGTATTGGAAGGATACACTCGGTACTATATTGATTTCATAAATTCTTCTAATTTTTTCTTTTCGTATTCATCTAAATTCGTATAAATATATATATTTTCCTCTAAACTATCAAGTCCTATTACAACTGCTTTTTTGTAATTGTTTTTAAAGGCAAACTGTAAAGAGTCTTTTACTTCCCTTTTTATTATATCCCTTGCAACAGAAAATCCTTTTTCTCTCAAAAATTTTGCAAGCTGATATGCAACTTTTTTATTGTGTGTTGTATCTATTATAAAGAAATCTTTTTCATTTTTCTCCTTTATTAAATTGTTTTTCCTAATATATTCCCATAAATAAAATAAATCAAAGGCAAATCCTGTTGCAGGATAATTCCCATTATACCTTGAAAGGAGATTGTTATACCTTCCTCCGTGTCCTATTACTTTATTAAATCCTTTAATAAAAATTTCAAAAACAATTCCTGTATAGTAAGAAAATTCTTTCGGTTCTCCAATATCAAAAACTATATTTGCATTCAGACTGTATTCTTCTAAAATTTCATTAATTTTTATTAATTCTTCAAAACTATCTACTAATTTCTGGTAGTTTTTTAATTTTTCCTTTAGAATTTTTACAGTTTCTATACCACCCTGAAATTTAGGAATTCCAATGATAAACTCTTTTAGATTTTCTGGTATATTCCTTTTATCACAAAAATCTTTTAAATAGTATATCTCTTTATTTTTTATATAACCCATAAATTCTGAGTATTCGTTATCTGACAAATTCAGAATATTTTTTAAAGTATCAAAAATGTTTGTATTGTTTATATCTATCTGAAAATTATTTATCCCAAGTTTATTTAAAACATTTGAAGCAATAGCTATGATTTCTGCATCTGCTTCTAATTCACTTACACCTATTAGCTCTATCCCAATTTGTCTTCTTTCCCACAGGTTTGAACCTTTTGGTGGAAGATATCTAAAAATATTTCCAGAGTAGTAATACCTTATTGGAAATTCTTTTTTTTGTAGAGAAGCTATATACCTTGCAATCTGGCTGGTAAAATCAGCTCTTAAGGTTATAATTTCACCTTCAGCCCTATCTATCAATCTAAATGTTTTGTTTTCTAAATCTTTTCCAATTCCCTTCTTGTGTACTTCAAAATATTCTATGGTAGGTAAAAGTAGCCTTTCATATCCCCACAGGTGGAATATTTTTGATATTTTATCTTCAATATACTTTATTTCAAAACTTTCTTTTTCGTTAAAAGCTCTAATTCCTTTTGGTAAATCTATATGCAATTTAGCTCTCTTTCTTTTCTTTATTTTCAATATTCATAAATTAATCTCTTTGTTCTTCCTGTTCTTTCAGTTTTTTTATTCTGTAAAAAGTAGGAATAAGCATTAAACCTAAGAAGAAAGCAAGTAGTCCAATTTCTATTAATAATGTTTTAAATTCCATAAAATACTCCTTAAAGTGCATCTAAAGCAGGAACGTAAAGGTCTCCTAAAAAGTAGGTGTTATTTAGTTTGTAAAGTATCGGTCTAACTTTTTCGTATTCTAATATAGAGTAAGAGGCGTTATCACAGCCAAAGCTCCAGAATTTCCTTAAAGATAAATCTAATCCTGCAACAAAAGAAGCTCTAATAGGGACAGTGTGTGAAACAGCTACAATAGTTTCACCGTCGTGTTTTTCTAAAACATCTTCCTGAAACCTTCTAACCCTGTGGTAAACTTCGTATAAAGATTCACCATTTGGGAAATCAACCGTTTCCGGTTCGTAAAGCCACTGTCTAAACATATCTGGATATTTTTCTTTTACTTCCTCAACTAACATTCCAGCCCAATCACCGTGGTCAATCTCAATTAAATTTTCATCTATATTAACAGGTAAACCTAACTCCTTACCAATATATTCAGCGGTCTGGTATGTTCTTTTTAAAGGACTTGAATACAAAGCAGTAGGATTGTATTTTTTTAAAGCTTTTGCAATTAATGGAGCCTGTTTCTTTCCTCTTTCACTTAATTCAGGGTCTAATCTACCCTGATACCTTCCAATAGGATTCCATAAACTTTCTGCATGCCTGACATAAATTATTTTTACCAATGTGAAATATCTCCTATTTTGTTTCTTTTATTGATTCTAAAATTATTTCCTGTGCCTTCTGTACTCCCCTTCCAAGTTCAACTTCAAAACCTATTTTGTTCAAAGCCATTTCTATTCCAGCAATTACCTGTATCATATCCATAAAATCAAAGTACCCCATATGTGCAACTCTGAATATTTTACCTTTTAAATGGTCTTGTCCTCCTGCAACCCTAAAACCTATTTTAAGGAGTTCTTTTCTGAAATTATCGGCGTTTATACCTTCAGGAGTGTATGCACCTGTAGCTGAATTTGAAGGACTTGAAGAAAGTAAAGGTAATCCAATTTCCCTTAATGCATTCCTTGTTGATGTTGCAAGTATTTCATGTCTTTTCGCCAGTTGAGGTAAACCTTCTCCTAATATTAAATCTAAACTTTTATCAAGGGCTATAATTAGATTTATAGCTGGAGTATAGGCTGTCTGCCCCTTTTCCTGTTTTTTAGATTCTGATTCAACTGAGAAGTAGTATTTAGGAATATTACTTTTTGAAAGCCTTTCTTTAGCTTTCCCACTGTACCAGAGAATAGAAAGTCCCGGTGGGAGCATTAAGGCTTTTTGAGAGCCTGTGACAAGAACATCAATACCAATTTCATCAGGGTATACTTCGTAAACTCCAACAGAAGTAATACCATCTACAACTAAAATACAGTCTTCCAAATTTTTTGATACTTCAGCAAGGTAGTTTATATCGTGTAAAGTTGTTGTTGATGTTTCTGAATGCTGTACGAGAATTCCTTTAATATCTGGAAATTTATTAATTATTTCTTCAATTTTTTCCTTCTGGTAAGTTTCACCCCATTCTATCTCATAATCTACAACTTTTAGTTCAAATGTCTTTGCTAAATCTCTCCACCTTTGACCAAATTTTCCAGCATTTATTATTAAAACCCTATCTCCTTTCTTAAAAAAATTTATTACAGATGCTTCCATTGCACCTGTTCCAGAAGAAGAAAACAGGAGAACATCATTTTCTGTTTTTAACATCTTTTTCAGCTTTTCTCTCACATTTAAAAAAATCTGTGTAAATTC
Source organism: Hydrogenothermaceae bacterium (assembly GCA_026984415.1). The sequence goes on from JALSSE010000326.1 coordinate 6,070, forward strand.
TGGTGTTCTGTGGTGAATAATTTGCTGTCCAAGTGCTTTTATAACTTCAGGAGGTAGCGGAACTGGACCCGGTGTAAAAAGCCTTTCTTTTATTAACATAAATCCTCCAGAAATTTAAATTTTAGGAATAAATATTATAGCAAATGTTCCAATTCAATTTAGTTTAACCAATGCTAAATTAGATATTTATTTAATGTTTAAAATGCCTCATTCCTGTAAATACCATAGCTATTCCGTGTTCATTTGCAGCTTCAATAACTTCATTATCTCTTATTGAACCACCTGGCTGAATAACTGCTTTTATTCCGTATTTTGCAGCTTCATCTATACTGTCTCTAAAAGGGAAAAAAGCTTCTGAAGCAAGAACTGAATTTTCAATAGGAATTCCAAATTCTTTTGCTTTTTTTATGGCTGTTTCTAAACTGTCAACCCTTGAAGTCTGACCAGGACCAATTCCTACTGATTTTTTATCCTTTGCAATAACAACAGCATTTGATTTTACGTGTTTAACAATTTTAAAAGCAAAAATAAGGTCTTCCATTTCTTCTTCAGTCGGCTTTCTTACAGTAACAACTTTTAGTTCTTTAAATAACTCTAAATCCCTATCCTGAGACAGAAGACCACCTGATAACCTTCTGTAATCAAGCCCTTCTGGTTTTTTATGGAAGTTCTTTGCTTTTACTATCCTGAGATTTTTCTTTGTCTTAAGTATTTCAAGGGCATCTTTAAAATAGTCTGGAGCAATTACAACCTCTAAAAATATTTCAGTTAATGCTTTCGCAGTATCTACATCTACAGTTTTATTCAGTGCAACAATTCCACCGAAGGCAGATTTAGGGTCTCTTGATAAAGCAGTTCTATAAGCTTCTTCTAAAGTGTTTCCTACTGCAACTCCACATGGATTTAGATGTTTAACAATTACTGCAGCTGTATCTTCAAACTCTTTTACTAAGTTAAGTGCTGCGTCTGAATCTAAATAGTTATTGTAAGACATAGCTTTTCCGTGTAAAACTTCACTTTCTGCTATTGATAAACCTTTTTCAACAGGTGATACATAAAGGGATGCTTCCTGATGTGGATTTTCACCATACCTCAATTCAGATGCTTTTCTTACAGGAATAGTATACTCTTCAGGAAATTTTTCATTTATTCCAAATTTTTCATTAAGAACAGAAGAAATAATACTGTCGTAAAACGCAGTATGTCTAAAAGCTTTTAAAGCAAGTTTTCTCCTTGTTTCAAGGGTAGTATCTCCTTTTTCTTCAATTTCCTTTATAACATCGTCGTAGTCTGAAGGGTCAACTATTATTGTGACAAATTTATGATTTTTAGCTGAAGCCCTTACCATTGCAGGACCACCAATATCTATATTTTCAATTATCTCATCTAAATCAGCCCCTCTATTTACAGTTTCTTCAAAAGGGTACAGGTTTATAGCAACAATGTCTATTGGGGTTATTTTTTGTTCTTCTAACTGTGCCATATATTCTGGATTATCCCTTACCGCAAGGAGTCCTCCATGTATTTTTGGATGCAGTGTTTTAACTCTTCCACCCATAATTTCAGGAAATCCTGTTACTTCCGAAACTTCTGTTACTTTTATTCCGTACTCTCTAAGTTCCCTTGCTGTTCCAGAAGAAGAAATAATTTCATAACCTAAATCTTCTAATTTCTTTGCAAAATCAACAATACCTGTTTTGTTTGAAACTGAAAGTAATGCTCTTTTTTTCAATTACTCTACCTCTTTTTTCTTTTTATTATATCAAAAGGTTTTCCTGAAGAATGTCCTGATATTATTTCTGAATTTTTACAGGTTTTAAAGAAAGTGTAAAATATTTTTACAGTTTTCCGAAAAGAAATGTAAATAAGTTTTACACTTTGAGGTTTTTGAAATGAAAAAGGTAGTTTTTATATTTCTCCTGTTAATCTTATGTCAGGAAGCTAAAAGTAGCGTTATTAACCAATTTTACATAGAAAATATTGATAAAGGATTAACAGGTTCTTTAGTTGGTTTATTGACTGGAGTACCAATTTCTTTAGCTTTTGGCGGAAATGATTCATTAATCCTTGGAGGTGCAACTGCTATTGGTGCCGTAGTTGGTATGGTTTTTAATTTTGATGACGGAAAAATAGATATTCCTAAAAAAGAAGAAAAAAAATACGATTTTATGAATTTTGGATTTAATTACTTTTGTGATTCTAAAGTAAGAAACAAATGCATATTTATGAGAAAACTTATTTTTGTAGAGATTAAATACTGAACCAAATCTATTTAACAAATATTAAAATTGTGTTATTTTATTTTCAAAATATCTGAAAATAAAAGGTTAAAATGGACTTTTCATACTTAATACCACCAATACTTGGGGCTTTCATCGGATACTTAACAAACTGGCTTGCATTAAAAATGCTTTTCAGACCCTTTGAAGAAAAAAGAATATTTGGAATAAAAGTTCCATTTACACCAGGTTTAATCCCAAAAAGAAGAAGAGAGATAGCCGAGGCAATTGCAAAAACAGTTGAAGAACATATTCTTCCCCTTGAAAAGATGAAAAAACTTTTTGAAGAAAGCAATTATAAAGAAAGGGTTCACAAAAGAATTGAACTGATTATTGATGAGTTTGTTGAAATGACTGTGGAAGATATAAGAAAAACGATAAAAGAAGGAATATCTGTTGGGAAGATTAATATAAAAGGGACTGTGATTGTCACCGTAATAGACAAAGTTTTAGATAAATCAATAATAAAAATGAAAGAGAAAATTAAAAAGGATATTAAAAAGAAAGCATCAAAACTAATTGAAGAACATTTAGAGGAAGAACTGCCAATACTACTCTCCCAGTTAAAAATAAGGGATATGGTTATTGATACATTTATGGAGATAGATATAGAAACCCTTGAAGATATTGTAATTGGATTTTCAGCAAATCAGCTAAGGTATATAACTTACACCGGTGCAGTTTTAGGCTTTTTGATAGGTTCTATTGAATCAATTTATATGTTTTTTTCCCATTAACTAACAGACTCAAACCTATTTATCATCAAAGTTCCACATCCACCGATTTTTCTTGTCCTGTAAGAGTTTGAAAGTGTAACCCTCACCCCTTTATCTCTTAAAATTAAAAATGCCTTTTCGTATTCTTCATCTGAAGTTGTTTCAAAAGGAATTCCTTTTATTTCGTTAAATTTTAGAAGTGAAACACCTATTTTTAATTTATTTGCAATTTCTGCCAATTTTAACAGCTCTTCTTCTGAATCGTTTTCATTTTTAATTAATAGATATCCAATACTGTATTTTTTTCTCTGTTTGTTTGACAGA
>JALSSE010000327.1 GCA_026984415.1 Hydrogenothermaceae bacterium
ATCAGCCACAGACAGAAACATCTTCACAGAAAATTGAGAAACCAGCCAACCATCCTAAGATTTCTGGGGCAAAACTTGTAAAAGAAAAAGGTTGTCTAAACTGTCATAACGGAAAAAAAGCAAGAACTTTTGAAGAAATGGCAAAAGCTGCCCCTTCTGACAAACATAAATTTGAAGAAATGGTAAAAGGAAAATGTATGACAGACCAGCTTACAATTGATGAGTTTGATTCTTTTGCAGACTTTATAACTAAAGAATTAAAACAGTAAAGGTTGATAATTTAGTGTATGGAATTTTATATCAAAATTTAGTGTGAGATGTATTAAAATATTACTATGTTAATAATTAGAATATAAGAATAGGAGTAAAAAATGGAAATAGATAATCTATGTGTAAACACAATAAGAGTTCTGTCTGCTGATATGGTTGAAAAGGCAAAGTCAGGTCATCCCGGTATGCCCCTTGGTGCTGCACCAATGGCTTACACTTTATGGGATAAGTTTTTAAGGCACAACCCTAAAAATCCAAAATGGTTTAACAGGGACAGATTTATACTTTCAGCTGGACATGGCTCTGCGATGTTGTATTCTCTTCTTTATCTTACAGGATACGATTTAACATTAGAAGATTTAAAAAACTTTAGACAGTGGGGAAGCAAAACACCTGGACACCCTGAATATGGAAGAACACCAGGAGTAGAAGCTACCACAGGACCTTTAGGGCAGGGATTTGGTATGGGTGTCGGAATGGCAATGGCTGAATGTTATCTTGCCTCAAAATACAACAGGGAAGGATTTAATATAATAGACCATTACACTTATGCAATAGTTTCTGATGGGGATTTGATGGAAGGTATTTCTTCTGAAAGTGCTTCTTTGGCTGGAAGGTTAAAATTAGGTAAATTAATATACCTTTACGATGACAACCACATAACAATTGAAGGGGACACCAGTTTAGCATTTTCAGAACAGATAGAATTAAAATACGAAGCATTTGGATGGCAGGTAATAAGAGTTCACGATGGAAATAGTATAGAAGCAATTGAAGCTGCAATAAAAGTAGCCCAATTTGAAAAAGAAAAACCTTCTTTAATAATAGTAAGAACACATATAGGATACGGAACTCCAAAACAGGATTCTGCATCAGCCCATGGAGAACCTCTTGGAGAGGAAGCATTAAAAGCTCTAAAAAGATTTGTAGATTTTCCTGAAGATAAGATGTTTTATATTCCTGAAGAGGCTTTGAATCACTGTAGAAAAGCAATTGAAAAAGGAAAAGAATATGAAGAGGAATGGAATAATCTTTTTGAAGATTATAAAAAGAAATACCCAGAATTGGCAGAAGAATTACAGAAGGCAATAAACGGAGAATTATTAGAAGGTTGGGATAAAGATTTAACTTCCTTTTCTTCAGAAGACAAACCAATGGCAACAAGAAGTGCATCTGGAAAAGTTATGAATGCAATTGCCCCCCACCTACCAAACTTCATTGGAGGTTCTGCAGATTTAGCACCTTCAAATAAAACTTATTTAAATGGATTTGGGGATTTTTACTGTGATAAAGAAAATGTTGGCAGAAATATACATTTTGGAATAAGAGAACACGCAATGGGAGCTGCAGTAAACGGAATGGCTCTACATGGTGGAATAATACCTTACGGAGCTACATTTTTAGTTTTTTCAGATTATATGAGAGAACCTTTAAGATTGGCAGCTTTAATGGATATACATTCTATATTCATATTTACCCACGACAGTATAGGTGTTGGTGAAGATGGTCCTACACATCAACCAGTTGAACATGTAATGAGTTTAAGAATAATTCCAAACCTTGTTGTTATCAGACCAGCTGATGCAAATGAAACTGTTGAAGCGTGGAAAATTGCTTTAGAAGAAAAAAATCCAGTTGCGTTAATTTTCACAAGACAGAATGTACCTGTCCTTAACCCTGAAAAATACCCAATAAAAGAAGGGGTTAAAAGAGGAGCTTACATCCTTGACGATAGTGATGGAAAACCTGATTTAATTATAATTGCCACAGGTTCAGAAGTTCATTTAGCACTTAAAGGGAAAGAACATTTAGAGAAAGATGGTATTAAGGTAAGGGTTGTTTCTATGCCTTCGTGGGAATTGTTTGAAGAACAACCTGAAGATTACAAGAATTCAGTTTTATTGCCAGAAGTTCCTAAACTTGCAATTGAAGCAGGTGTTACAACTGGCTGGCAGAAATACGTAGGAGAAAGCGGTTATATTATTGGAATAGATAGATTTGGGGAATCTGCCCCAGGAAGTGTTGTTATGGAAAAATTTGGATTTAATGTTGAAAATGTAGTAAATAAGGCCAAATTACTTTTAAAATAATTCTGGAGGCTTCTTTTTATTAAATGTATTTAACAGAAATTGCTGAAATTGTAGGCGGTAAGTTAGTAAGTTTAGAAAGGGATATAAAGGTAAAGAAATTTATTATAGACAGTAGAAAGGCGAAAGAAGGAACTTTTTTTGTACCGTTAAAGGGAACAAACCATGACGGACATGAATTTATTTTAAATGCTGTAGAAAAAGGAGCTACTGGGTATTTTTCAGAAAGAACTTCAAATATTCCAAATGGAATTTTAGTAGAAAATAACCTTAAAGCCCTGACAGAAGTTGGTAAATTTAAAAGAAAAAAGTTATCAAAAGTTATAGGAATTACAGGTACCACAGGAAAAACCACAACTAAAGAATTATTAAAGCTTGTGCTTTCAGAAAATTTTAACGTTTACGGAACAGAAGGTAATTACAACAACGAAATAGGCGTCCCTCTTACACTATCCAATATACCTGAGAATACTGAGATTGGAGTTTTTGAGCTTGGTGCATCTAAAAAGGGAAATATAAAAAATTTATCATCAATCGTTAAACAGGATATTGCCGTTTTGACAAATGTAGGACATGGACATAATGAAAAGTTTGGAAGTTTTAAGGATATAGTAGAAGGGAAAGGAGAAATATTTTTAAACCACCAATTTGCTGTTTTACCTGAATTTTTACTTCCTTACTATGAAAGTTATGTTTTTAATTATGTAACCTTTGGATATGAAACAGATTCTGATATACAGATTTTAGATGTTAAAATTACAGAGAATGGGACAGAAGGAATAATAAAGTATAAAAAAGACCAGATTAAACTGAAAATTCCTGTATTCCACAAAAATATATTTGAAAATATAGCTGCTGTTTCTGGAGTTTTAATTGGATTAGGACTAAACCCTATTTCACCTTTAAAAATTATTGAAGAAAGGTTTAAAGGAATAGAAGGAAGGGTGAAACATTTTAAAAAAGATAATTTAACTATCATAGATGACTCATACAATGCAAATCCTGTATCTGTTAAAAATGCTATCCACACATTAAATCAGCTCAAAGGCAATAAAATTTTAGTTTTAGGGGATATGTTAGAGCTTGGAAATTATTCACAGGAATTACACAGAGAAGTAGGCAGAGAGATTTTAAAAACTGATATAAAAAATGTATTTTTGTATGGAAAAGAGGTTAAAGAGATTTTTGATATTTTAAAAGGTAAAAAAGATGTCAGATTGTTTGAAAATAAGAATGATATTTCAGAAGAAATCAAAAGTAATTTGAATGGAAATTCTTCTTTTATATGGATTAAAGGCTCAAGAAGTATGAAAATGGAGGACATAGTAAATAATTTATTAGAAGGATAGTTAATTGCTTGAATATCTTTTAATAGTTCTTGCTGGTTTTTTAGGCTCTTATCACTGTATAGGAATGTGTGGTTATATTCCCCCTCTCATTCAGCATAAATCGTGGTTTATTGGTAATATCCTTTATTCTGCTGGAAGAATTTTTAGTTATAGCTTTCTTGGTTTTGTAGCTGGATATTTGGGAATGTTTTTCCATAAAATAGAATTTCAGCTTTTCCAGAAAATTCTTACTGTTGCTTTAGGAGTATTAATGATAATTTTGGGACTTCAAATAGTTGGAAGTTTAAAGGAAAAAGGTGTTCCATTTTTAGACCCTATTTTTATTGCTGTTGCAGAAATTCTTTCAAAATTTAGAAAAAATCCATTTTTTTTAGGTATGTTTAACGGTTTTCTTCCATGTCCTTTAGTTTATGCATTTTTAATGAAGGCTATGTTTGAACCTTCACCTTTAAAAGGAATGTTGGTTATGGCTTCTTTTGGGTTAGGAACAGTACCAGCTATGATGTTTGCAAGTAAAGTTTTTCAGATGTTTTCCCCTTCTGTAAGGAAGAAGTTGGCAGGTTCTTCAGGTTTTATTGTTATATTTTTTGGAATAATGGCAATTTTAAGGGCATTTGGTATAGGTCACCATCATTAATTGGAGGTTTATTATGGAAATTAAAGTAAGGTCTTATGGTGCAGCAAAAACAGTTACTGGTTCGTGTCATCTTTTACAGGTTGGAAAATTGAGAATTTTGATTGATTGTGGAATGTTTCAGGGGGAAGATGAAGATAAAAATTATGACCCTTTTGGTTTTGACCCAAAAACGATAGATTATTTAATAGTTACCCATTCCCACATAGACCATATTGGAAGAATTCCAAAGTTAGTTAGAGAAGGATTTAGAGGAAAAATAATTACAACGAGACCTACATACCATATTACAAGGATAATGCTTTTAGATGCTGCAAAGGTAATGCAGGAAGAGTATAAAGTCAGATACAGGAAGGCATTAAGGAGGGGACATCCTGAAGAAGTAAAGGAGCCACTTTACGATGAAGATGATGTTTATGAAGCAATGGAAAGATTTAAAATATTTATTGATTACCACGAACCATTACAACTAACTCCAAACATAACAATAACATTCAAAAATGCAGGTCATATTTTAGGTTCTGCTTTTGTTCAGATAGATATCAAAACAGATAAATTAAAAAGAACTGTAATTTTTTCTGGGGATTTGGGAATGAGAAAAAGACTTATTATCCCACCTCTTGAGTATCAAAAGGAAGGTCAATATATATTTACAGAATCTACATATGGAAATAGAAAACATAAATCCCTCCCTGAAACAATAAAAGAATTTAGAGAAGCAATAGAAGAAAGTTTTAAAAGAGGTGGAAATATTGTAATTCCTACATTTGCATTAGAAAGAACACAGGAAATTTTGTATGTTTTAAGGCATATGTACGATAGAGGAGAGCTTCCTGAGTGTAAAGTGTTTTTAGATAGTCCCCTTGCAATTTCAGCGACAAAAATATTTTTACAATTCCCTGAATACTTTAATGAAGCAACAAGAAAAATGATAAAAGAAGGAAAAAACCCTTTTATTTTTCCTTATGTTAGATTTACAGAAACAGTTGAAGAATCAAAGACTATAAACAACATAGAAAATGGAGCAATTATTCTTGCAGGTAGTGGGATGTGTACAGGGGGAAGAATTAAGCACCACCTTAAACATAACCTCTGGAGACCAGAAAGCAGTGTTATTTTTGTAGGTTATCAGGCAAGAGGAACATTAGGTAGGAAAATAGTTGATGGTGCTAAATCAGTTAAAATTTACGGTGAAGAAATTGCAGTTAAAGCAAAAATTTACACAATAAACGGATTTTCTTCCCATGCAGACCAACCAACACTTTTAGACTGGCTTAAGCATTATGAAAATCCTTACAACATATTCCTGATACACGGTGAACCAGAAGTTCAGGAAATTTTTAAAAAGGAAATTGAAAGCCAATTACATGTGAAAACTCATATTGTTGAAAAGGAAGAAAGTTTATATATTACTTAATTAAAAATTTAAAAAGGAGGCAACATGGTAAACGAACAGGATTTATTAAAAAATGACAAGTTGGTAATTGGTGGTAAAGAGTTCAATTCAAGATTAATTGTTGGTTCTGGAAAATATAAAGATTTTCAGGAAACAAAAGAGGCTACTGAAGCGTCTGGTGCAGAAATGATAACTGTTGCAGTTAGAAGGGTAAATATTACAGACCCAAATCAAGAAAATTTACTTGATTACATTGATACTTCAAAAATAATGATTTTACCAAATACTGCTGGTTGTTATACTGCCGATGAAGCAGTTCTTACTGCAAGACTTGCAAGGGAAGCCCTTGGACATGGATTTGTAAAGTTGGAAGTTATTGGAGATGAAAAGACATTATATCCAGACATGATAGAAACATTAAAAGCTGCTGAAATACTCGTAAAAGATGGTTTTACAGTTTTACCGTATATTACTGACGACCCAATTATGGCCAAAAGATTTGAAGATATTGGCTGTGCAGCAGTAATGCCTTTAGCTGCTCCAATTGGTTCTGGTTTAGGTATGCAAAACCCTTACAATGTTGTTTTTATAAAAGAAGCTGTTAATGTTCCTGTTATTGTTGATGCAGGGATTGGAACTGCTTCTGATGCTACAGAAGTTATGGAATTAGGTGTTGATGCTATTTTAATGAATACTGCAATAGCAGGGGCTAAAGACCCAATTAAAATGGCTGTTGCTATGAAATATGCAGTTAAAGCAGGAAGATTAGCTTATCTTGCAGGTAGAATTCCTAAAAAAATGTATGCTTCAGCTTCTTCTCCTGTGGAAGGAATCATTGGAAGATAAAATCAGTCGGCGTTCAGCCGACTTTTATTTAAATATTGTGAATTTCCCTAAATTCTGAAATCCTTTTAGAAAGAGTTTCCATGTAATGTTCAAGTTCTTTTAATAAAACATCGTGTTCGTGGAGTAATTTTTCTTTTTTCTTTTCTAATTTGTCTTCTTTTTCTAAAAGCTTATCTTCTTCAAAGGTTAAGTTTTTGTACTTTTCCTTTAGTTCGTCTAATTTATTACTTAACTCATATAATTCGTTGAGTAATTTTGTTCTATCGTTTCTTAATCTTTCAATCTGTCTTTCTGTTTTTGCTTCCTGTAAGAGTTTTCTATTTTTCTTTAATTTTTGTTTTACTTCTTTTATTTTGTGTTCAATATGTCTTATTTCTCTGGCTGTTTCAATAATTTCTTCTTCTTTTTTGGTTAGTAAATCCCTTATTTCCCTCAATTCTTTATCAACTTTCTCTACTTCTTTCGTTACTTTTGAAAGTATTTTTTCTATGTGTTTAACATGTTCTTGAACTTTTTCTACTGCTTTTTCCATATTTTCCCTCCATAATTTTAGTTTATTTTTATAAAAAAATATGAGTATAATTATAATATAATTATGTTGTTTTTAATTTTCAAGGGCAATAAAAAAAGGGCGGTATAACCGCCCTGTGGATTAGTATTTTCTTTCCTGTGGTTGCCATTTAGTTATTCTGACTTCTGAATACTCAATTTTTGGACCGTCTTCTGTATAGTATGAAAGGCTGTGTTTTAACCAATTTTCATCATCCCTATTTGGATAATCTCTTCTTGCATGGGCTCCACGACTTTCTTTTCTATTTTCTGCATTTACAGCGATTGCTTCTGCAATATCAAGTAAAAATCCAAGTTCTATATAGTTTATTAATGCTGTGTTAAACAGTTTTCCACTATCACCAGGGGCTAAATTTTTATACCTTTCTTTTAGTTCTTTTATTTTTTCAATGGCTTCCTGCATTGGTTTTTCTTCTCTAAATATACCAACTTTATCCCACATTGTTTGAGCCATTTCTATTCTAATATCATTAATGCTTTCTTTACTTTCTTTTTTAAGTAATTCTTCGATTTCTGCTCTTGCCCTTTCTTCTTCAGCTTTCAGGTTAAATGTTGGGTCTTCAGGTTTATTTTTTGCAAGTTCAGCAGCTGCTGCTCCTGCAGGTTTTCCAAATACAACTATGTCAAGTAATGAGTTTCCACCAAGTCTGTTTGCTCCGTGGACAGAAACACAGGCACATTCTCCAACTGCGTAAACACCTTCAACTGGGGTCATACTTGTTTCATAGTCTTCTACGTGGATACCACCCATAGAGTAATGGGCTGTTGGTCTTACTGGAATTGGTTCTTCAATTGGGTCAACACCTTCAAAATCAATTGCTAACATTCTTATCTGTGGAAGTCTTTCTTTTATCTTTTTAGCACCAAGATGTCTTAAGTCAAGGTGGACATAAGCCATCATTCCTTCACCCCAGCCTCTACCTTCTAAAATTTCTGTTTCTATAGCCCTTGCAACTAAATCACGGGGGGCAAGTTCCATTTTTTCTGGGGCATACCTTTCCATAAATCTTTCACCTTTGTTGTTAATTAAATAACCACCTTCACCTCTTGCACCTTCAGTAACTAAAATACCTGTTGAGCGAAGTCCAGTTGGGTGGAACTGCATAAATTCCATATCTTTTAAAGGAATTCCAGCCCTATAACAAACAGCAACACCATCACCTGTTGAGCCTATAGCATTTGTATTTCTTACCCAGTAAACCCTTGCATATCCACCAGTTGCAAAAATTACAGCTTTTGTTTTAATTGCGTGGACTTCACCGTTTCTTATATCTATTGCTATTACACCTTTTACTTCGTTATTATCAACTATCAGTTCTTTAACAAACCATTCATTTAGAAATTCAACATCGTTTTTTAGGCATTGCTCGTATAATGTGTGAAGTATAACGTGTCCTGTTTTATCAGCAGCATAAGCTGTTCTTGGAAATCCTGCTCCACCGAAAGGTCTCTGGGCTATTCTTCCATCTGGTAATCTTGAGAAAGGTACTCCTAAATGTTCTAATTCATAAATTCTTTTTGGAGCTTCATTACACATAAATTCAATTGCGTCTTGGTCTCCTAAGTAATCACTTCCTTTTACTGTGTCAAATGCGTGAACTTCTGGACTGTCTGATGGGTCAACATTTGCCAATGCTGCATTTATTCCACCCTGGGCAGCTCCAGTATGTGACCTTGTTGGGTAAACTTTTGTTAACACTCCTACTTTTACGTCTTTATGTTTGCTTGCTTCTAATGCGGCACTTAATCCTGCCCCGCCAGCACCAACTATTAAAACATCATAATTTAGCATAAGCTTTGCCTCCTAATGAGCATTTGTTTGGAAAGTTTATTATAAACTATTCAAATATTTATTTCTATTTTTTAGAAGATTTATTGGTTTTTGTCTAATTTCCTGTTTATTTCAACAAGGTTATTTCTAATATCTATTTGAATGTAAAGGTAAAAGGCTAACAGGATAATGAATATGGAACCTGATATAAACACAAGTAAGCTTGAAAAAATTGCCTGTATAACTGAGAATTTTACCGCTTTAATAAAAGTAGATAAAGATGCCGTAAAAACAATAAAAAAACTAAAAATTACAAATAAGTTAACTGATTTTTCTCCAATATTTAAAATAATCCTTTTCAATTTTTACCCCGTTTCTAATCTTTTTATACCTTTATCTCCTATATCTTTTCTATAATGGGCACCTTCAAAATGTATTTTTTCAACTGCTCTGTAAACCT
>JALSSE010000328.1 GCA_026984415.1 Hydrogenothermaceae bacterium
TTTACAGAAAAAGTATAAAGGAACAGGATTAGGTTTAGCTCTTGTGAAAAGATTAGTAAAACTTTTAAATGGAGAAATAAAAGTAGAAAGTGAAGGAATTGGAAAAGGTTCAAAATTTATTATAAAGGTAAATGACATATGTTGATTTAAAAAATAAGAGGAAGGATAAAATGATTGGAATTATTTTTTTAATAATTTTAGCTGGAGTCATTTTTTATTTTGTAACGGTTTACAACAGATTTCAAAAATTAAAAAATGGAGCTGATGCAACATTAGGTCAGGTAAAAGTTGCACTTAAAAAAAGGTTAGATATGTTATCACAGCTGGTTGATAATATTAAAAGTTATGCATCTTTTGAAAAAAACACATTTGAGAAAATAACAGAATTAAGAAGCTCTGTTTTAAAGACAAACAATCCAGATGATTTAAACAAAATTGAAAAAGAGTCTAAAAATATACTTGGGAATTTGCTGTTTACTGTTGAAAATTATCCTGAATTAAAAACCTCTGAAATTGTTAAAGAATTAACATCTTCAATACAGGAAATAGAAGATGAAATTGCAAGGCATAGATACACTTATAACAATATTGTACAGGAATACAACACAATGATTGACACAATACCATCAAACATAATTGCAAACATATCCCATTTCTCCAAAAAAGATTATTTAAAATTTGAAGAAGATATAAACAAGACTCCAGAGTTAGAATGGAAAACCTAAATGGAAGAAAAGAAGTACCTTTACATAATAATATTTCTTACCTTTATAATTAGCATATTAGGAAGTTATACAAGTAAGAACTTTGATTTAAGACTCATATTTTCAAAACTGTACATTGACTATACAGCAGAAATTAACATAGATAATCAAATTTATATAAATGAAAAATATTTTGACTATCTCCAAACTGAAAAATACAGGAGATTATTCCGTAAGTGGAATTCTCCTATTACTTATGAAGGTAAACTAAATCGTCCTTTTATAAAAATTGAAAAAGTTTACGGAGATGGAGAAAGCTATGTTAAAGATTGGAAAGGAAAAATTTACGGAAATTTAAGAAAATCTTCGTTAAAAGTAATAGAAACAATGGCTGGAAAAAATGAAGCAGGAATTGTAAATCCAGATTTCTTTAAAAAAGGAAATTATCTTTTTTTTGTAAACTACAAAATTTTTCCACCTGTTGAAAAAAATAAAGAAATAATGCATTTAAATTTAAAATTGGCAGACTATCATGTCCCATATAGAGAAGTTATAATAAAAATAAAAGATAAAAACAAAAAAATACAAAAAATATATCCACACATACCAAACTTTTCTTTGGAAAAAATAGGAAAATCTTACATAATAAAGGGAAATGCTCCTGAAAATTCAATAGTTGAAATAGAAATGTTATTAAACCCTTTTAATATAAATGGATTTACAACATCTTTAAAAAATATTAAAAACTTTACAGAAGATGTCAATAAACATTTATTCTTAATAAGGGAAACAGCAAAAATAATCCAACACATACTTTTCATCTTTGTTATTTTATTTCCATTTTTATTCATCATTTACTACCTGAAGTTTGGAAGTGAAAAAGAGTTTACAGTACCAGAATTCTTGAGTTTCATACCGAACAAAAACAGAAGACCATATCTTGTAAACCTTGTTTTTAATGGAGATTCTTTTAACGGAGATGAAAATGCTTTTTTTTCTACACTTCTTGATTTGCAGAAAAAAGGAAAAATAAAAATAGAAACAAACGGAGACTTATCTATTAAGATAATAGACACAAACGTAAGTGATAGTTACGAAAAAAAGGTTATGGATTTCCTTCAAAAAAATAGCACAAATATAAATGGAGAGAATTACTTTTTTTCCTACAATATAAAATCAAAAATTGACAGATATAAATTATCAAAAAATATTGCTGGATTAAAATCAATAAAATCAGAAATAGAAATGTTAATGAAATATAAAAGTCCAGATATATCACAACAATT
>JALSSE010000329.1 GCA_026984415.1 Hydrogenothermaceae bacterium
TAAAAACCCGTCAAAATCTTTCCACCTGTCAACAGTTACACCTAAAGCATGACCTGTTCCTAACTGTTCTTTTTGTTCAACAAATGTACATCCTTCACAGTTTATTGAACTAATTACATCATCTTTTTTATGTCCTACAACAATTATTATTTCTTGCGGTTTAATCCATTCAGCTGAACGTTTAACGTAAGAAATCATAGGTTGTCCTAATACTTCATGTAAAACCTTTGGTTTTTCTGATTTAAATCTGGTACCTTTACCAGCAGCTAAAATAACAACCTTTACATCCATTTTTTCCTCTTTACAAAGTGATTAGGATATAAATTATACCAGCTTTAATTGATGTTTAAACAGTTGGTTTTGATAAAAGATAATTTTCTAAACTTTCAACTACAGGAAGGACTGAATCTGTTTTTGTTTTATAACTGACCCGGTTTACTATAAGTTTTGCAGAAGAAGGTCTTATTTCATCAATAACAACCAATCCATTTTCCCTTAAAGTTGTTCCTGTTTCAACAATATCAACAATAAATTCTGACAGTCCAACAAGGGGAGCCAATTCTATTGAGCCGTAAAGCTCAACCATCTGAATTTTAATACCTTTTTCTGCAAAAAAGTTTGTTGTTATTTTTGGATATTTTGTAGCAACTGTCAAAGATGTTGGATTTGAAAAGTATTTATCTTTACTCTCAGGTAATCCTGCAACAATAATATTACAGTATCCTATGCCTAAATCTACAGGTTTGTAAATTTCTGCTTCTGTTTCTAAAAGGACATCATCTCCAGCAACTCCAAAATCTGCAACACCCATTTCAACATAAGTAGGTACATCTTTTGCCCTTACAAGTAAAAACCTAAAATTGTTATTCTCAACAATTAATTTCCTTGAATTTGGCTTTATTGGTTTATCTATGATTCCTGCCTTTGAAAACAACTCTATTGTCTGTTCAAATAATCTGCCTTTTGGAAGAGCAACTGTTATTTTTTCCATTAATTTACCTTTTGAGAGGAATACTTATCCACACTTCTTCCCTTTCTTCATCATTTCTTAAATCAACTTCTATTAGATTAGAATCAAACTGGGGATATTTTGAAAAAACCTTAACTAAATCTTGTTGTAACATCTCTGTAAAATTAGGAGGAAGGTCATTTCTTTCATAGGATAGAACCATCGTTAATCTTTTTTTCGCTGTATTGGCAGATTTTTCTCTTTTAAAAAAACTCAATAAAGACATTACTACCTCCTGAAAATCTTCGTAAAGAAGCCTTTTTTCTCTTCCAACTCTGTAAACGGAACGTCAAACCCTTCTAACCTTTTTGCCACATTCATTAAAGCAGTTCCAGATGTTGAACCACTTTCTAAAACTATTGGTTCTCCCTTGTTTGTAAAATCTACCATTTTTTCTTCGTCAGGAATGATACCTACTTTAGGTATCTGAAGTATTTCTTCTATATCTTCAACAGAAAGCATTTCACCTTTTTTAACCTGCTTCAATCTAATTCTGTTTACAATGAGTTTAATATCTTCCTTTTCCATAGACTCTAATAAGCCAATTATCCTGTCTGCATCCCTAACCGATGAAACTTCAGGGTTTACAACAACAAGTGCTTCTGTAGCTGGTGCTGCTGCTGTTTTAAAACCTGATTCTATACCTGCAGGAGAATCAATAAGGATATAATCAAATTCATCTTTTACAGCTTCAACAATATCAACCATCTGTTCTGCATTAACGGCCTCTTTGTCTTTTGTCTGGGCAGCAGGTAGAAGATGTAAAGAATAACCTCTTTTATCTTTCACAAATGCTTTTTCAGGGGGAACTCTTCCTTCAACAACATCAACAATGTCGTAAACAATTCTGTTTTCAAGTCCTAAAATCATATCAAGGTTTCTTAATCCAATATCTGCATCTATTGCCAGAACCCTTTTTCCTAAGTACGCAAGAGCAGTACTTAAGTTTGCTGTTACTGTGGTTTTTCCAAC
>JALSSE010000330.1 GCA_026984415.1 Hydrogenothermaceae bacterium
CCTCATTTTCT
The DNA here is from genome assembly GCA_026984415.1 of Hydrogenothermaceae bacterium. The sequence continues at coordinate 12 of JALSSE010000330.1, forward strand.
TTTATAAAAATTAGTGTATTATCTTTTCTTTTTAGCTGTCCGTCGTTAAAAATGTATATTGCTTTCTTCAACTTTTAGCTCTTCAGGTATTTTTCTATTTTTTTTAAAATTGAATAGCAGTCTATTTTAAAACTTTCATAAACATTAGGATATTTTCTTTTTTATGTATTTAAGTTCTTTGATGGCTGATTTCCAGTCTAAATAATCATCCCATTTTTCAAAATTTTCTTTTTCACTAACTTCTTTTTCAAATTCTGAAAATTTTTTATTATATTTTCTTTCAAAAAGTCTAATTTCTTCTTCTAAAATATGTAATCTATAAAGTAAATCTGCTTTTAAAAAATTCTTAATTTCTTTATCATTTACTAACATTTTTATCCACCTGTTCTATTGACTTAAAATCTCTATTTAAATTTATCGGTTTAACATATATTTTTCAACTCCAGCACATCTCTTTGTATGCACAGTTCTTGCAGTAGGGAATTTTTACAGGTTTTGGGGGTGTTTCTTGTTTTAAGATTTTTTGTATTCCTTTAACTGCTTCTTCTAACTTCTGTTCTAATTCTTTTGTAAGAACAATTTTTTCTCTTTTTCTCTCTTCTGGTATTAATAGTTCTCCTTCTAAATCAATCCCTTTTTGCTTCATGTAATAAATATAAAATGCCACCTGCATTCTTGCGCTTTCTAAAAATTTTGATGATTTTTTGATTTCTCCGATTATTTTTTTATTTGGGAGAATGTCTATCTGTATTGTGTTATCTATAAGAAACTCTTTTTTCTGTCTTTTGTAGAAAATTTCCTGAATATGCTTCCCAAGGATTAAAAAATCACTTTCCTGGTCAGCTTCTATACTGTGTCCAATAAGCCAGACTTCACGGGGACAGATGTAGTAATACCAGATTAATGTCCCGTTAATATTAGTTAAATCTTCCATAATCCTAAATTTAAATATTTTGTAAAGATTAGACAATTCCTTATAGGCACACTAAAAACATGAGCGTGAATATAGAAAAGACCTAATAAGAAAAATGTTTCAATTCCTTATAGGCACACTAAAAACCCTAATACAAGATTTACTGAATTATTAAACTCAAAATCGTTTCAATTCCTTATAGGCACACTAAAAACTTTCTACCATAGAAATTATTTCATTCTCATACTTCAGTTTCAATTCCTTATAGGCACACTAAAAACTCTGGATATACCTCTATAACTAGCTTGTTCTCATCAGTTTCAATTCCTTATAGGCACACTAAAAACGCAATTTATTAGACCTGTAGTTATTCCCAATAAAATGTTTCAATTCCTTATAGGCACACTAAAAACCTGCATAGGTTATGTCTTCTTCTGTTTTGTTTTTGTGGTTTCAATTCCTTATAGGCACACTAAAAACGGTACAATATCTTCTTATTTATCTGAAAAAGATTTGTTTCAATTCCTTATAGGCACACTAAAAACATCAATTATCTTATGATGAGTTATCTAAATACAAAAGTTTCAATTCCTTATAGGCACACTAAAAACACAGCATACACGTTCAGGCACTATCTTGTAAGTCTTTGTTTCAATTCCTTATAGGCACACTAAAAACGCCTTTATATTTTGGGTGATTAGATTGAAGCCATAGAAGTTTCAATTCCTTATAGGCACACTAAAAACGAGGGAATGTTGAAAACTGCATATTTATTGAGACTAAAAGTTTCAATTCCTTATAGGCACACTAAAAACATTTCAAATCAGATACAATGCTTTTTACATTTACTTTAGTTTCAATTCCTTATAGGCACACTAAAAACCCCTAAAAAAGAGTACATATTCAGTTGCCATGTAGCCGTTGATAAATCTTATTGATTTTAAATATACAGAAAAATTATATAGCTGTCAAATTAAGTTAATTTTCTGTCAACCTTCAATCTTGCAAAAAACTCTGGACATCGACAAACCGTTGTCATTAAAGGACGAA
>JALSSE010000331.1 GCA_026984415.1 Hydrogenothermaceae bacterium
TAGAAGTGAAAGTATTCCGGGACTTTCTTATGTTTCAATATTTTTCAAAGATGGAACAGACATTTATTTTGATAGAAGACTTGTAATGGAAAAACTTCCAGAAGCTCAAAGTCAACTGCCTCAAGGGATAACACCGATTATGGGACCAAACTCATCAGGGCTTGGAAATGTCCTTTTATATGCTTTAGTTGATGAAAAAGGAAAACACTCACTAACAGACTTAAAATCTATACAAGAATGGACAATAAGACCTCTTCTAAAATCAATACAGGGAGTTGAAGATATAGTCCAGTGGGGAGGCGAAAAAGCATTTTTAGTAAAACCAGATTTAGAAAAACTCCTTAAATATAACTTAACTTTAGATGATGTTTTTGAAGCTATAGATAAAAACGGAGGACTTGCAGGAGGAGGATACACAAAAACACCAGAAGGAGACCTTGTAATAAGGACAGTTGCAAGTATTACCACAATAAAGCAGATAGAAAACATACCAGTAAAAACAGATAACGGACAGGTTATAAAAGTCAAAGATGTAGCTAATGTAGTAGAAGGAGAAGTTCCACAAAGAAGGGGAGCATTTACACTAAACGGACAGGAAGTTCAAGGAAACATAGTTTTAAAAAGAATAGGAACAAACACTCAAGAGCTTGTAGAAAAACTAAAAGCAGAAATAGACAGAATAAACAAGGAAGTTTTACCAGAAGGAGTAAAAATAAAACTGCTATACGACCAGTCTTACCTTACACAAAAAGCCCTTTCAACAATAGAAAAAGCCCTTCTTGAGGGAATTATTTTGGTTTCTATTGCAATGGTAATATTTTTAGGAAATATTAGAGCAGCGATTTTAGTTATTTTATCTATACCTTTTACCCTTTTAATCTCATTTATCTTAATGAAACATTACGGACTTACTGCAAACCTTATGTCCCTTGGAGGACTTGCAATTGGACTTGGACTTTTTGCAGATGCAACAGTTGTTGTAATAGAAAATATTTTTAGACATTTAAGCCATAACAAAGAGGAAGTTAAAGATAAAAACTTTAAACTTGAGGTTATAAAACTATCTGTTTTAGAAATTACTAAACCTGTTGTTTTTGCAATATTAATAATAATGGTAGTTTTCCTACCAATCTTTAGCTTTGAAGGAGTAGAAGGGAAATACTTTAAGCCACTTGCGTTAACAATTATTTTTGCCCTTGCATCTTCATTAATTGTTTCACTTATTGCTATGCCAGTTTTAGCTTACTTTGGGCTAAAGCCGGGAACAGAGAAAAACATAGTAATGCAGATTATAGAAGCAGGATATAAAAAACTGCTGTATGGAGCTATGAAAATTGGAGCAGTCCTTTTTATAGCAACAGCTATTTTATTTGGAGTAAGTGTTTATCTTCTAACAAAAGTTGGAACAGAGTTTACACCAGAACTTGACGAAGGAGCAGTTTTACTTGAAGTGTATTTAGACCCTAATATATCCCTTGATGAAAGTAAGAAAATTGCCCTTTACATAGAAAATCAGGCAAAAAGCTTTGAAGTTGTAAAAAATGTATTTACCACAATAGGAAGGGCAGAAAAAGGAGAAGTTCAAGATGTTAACTATATGGAAACCTGGATACTGCTAAAACCTTATAACCAGTGGAAAGAGTTTAAATCAAGAGAAGAATTTGAAGATGCATTAAGGGAAAAACTAAAAGATTTACCAGTTGCAGGTTTAATATTTACCCAACCAATAGAAATGAGAATAGAAGAGCTTTTATCAGGAGTAAAAGCAACTGTTGCAGTAAAAATATTTGGAGATGATTTAAACAAAATAAATGAAATAGCTTACAAAGTTGAAGAAGTTGCAAAAAATACAGAAGGTTCAGAAGATGTTGAAACAGAAGCCCAAACAGGTAAATTTCAACTCCAAATAGTTCCTAAATATGAAACTCTATACAAATACGGCTTTAAAGTAGAAGATTTATTAA
>JALSSE010000332.1 GCA_026984415.1 Hydrogenothermaceae bacterium
CCAAAAAGAGTAGCCCTTTCTCTTTTGTTTGATATGTACGGCAAAAGTTTGCCAGACATTCCAATGCTAAAAGCTTTCAAAGATAAAGAGGTGCATCTTTTATATAAAACTTGGGAAAGAGGGATAAACAGCCCATTATCTTCATCAGTTGGAAGACTGTTTGATGCTTTTGCATCCATTACAGGTATCAGACAGGTTCTCTCTTACGAAGGGCAGTCTGGAATGATAATGGAAAACTTTTATGACTGGACTGTAAAGGATTACTATCCATTTGAGATAAAAGGAACTGTTATTGACTGGAGGCCTCTGTTTGAAGCCTTGATTAAAGATAATGCAGACTTAAAAACAAAGATTTCACGGTTTATAAACAGTCTATCTCACATTATTTTAGAAGTTTACAGACAAAAAGGGAAAAATCTAAAAATCGGCCTTTCTGGCGGAGTTTTCCAGAATAAACCATTAACAGAAAAGATTATTCAGCTTGCAGAAAAAGAAAACATACAGATTCTCACACACAAAAAAGTCCCAGCTAATGATGGTGGTCTCTCCCTTGGACAGGTTGTTAATTACCAATAATTTTAATGCCGAATTTGATATTAATGTAAAATATTTAATAAAATTTTAAAATCTGGTGGAAAATTGGAGAAAAGAAAAAGAGAACTCTGGTGGTTAAATTTAACACAATTAGCAATTCCTGTTAAACTGTTATTTACAGGTTATTTAGTTGTTATTAGTTTTGGTTTAGCTGCAGCTGGTTTACAGATACTTTTAACCCATGGGATGGCTGACGGTAAATTTGGGGTATCTATTCAAGATATTGTATATAGCTACTATGGAAACCGTACAGGTTCAAAATTAGAAAAAGCTTTAAATGGTTCTATGAAAGATTATGCAACACCAGAAGAAAGAAAAACCTTGATAGAATGGGTAAGAAAAGGTGCTCCAGATAACGAGATAGATACTAAAGTTATGCCTATAATTAAGAAAAGATGTGCTTCCTGTCATGAGGCAATGCCTGATTTAAACTTAACTAAAAAAGAAATTTTAAAAAATTTAGCTGAAGTTGATACAGGAGCTTCCATTAACCTTCTAACAAGAGATTCACATATACATTTATTTGGTATGGCATTTATTTTTATGCTTCTTGGGTTTGTATTTTCATTTTCTATAGGAATAAATCCAGTCTTAAAATCTGTTTTAATACTGACACCTTTTGTTTTTCAGCTTATTGATATTTTTGCGTGGTGGATTACTAAATTTGTTCCAGAATTTGCATGGTTCGTGATAATAGGTGGATTTGGTTATTTTGCAGCTTCTGGGATTATGATACTTATATCTTTATATCAGATGTGGATGATGGAACCACGGGAAGGAAATGCATGGGGAATAGAGAAACTGGAAGAATAAAAGGAATTTACTATATTTTTGAAATAATCCTGTCTAAAGGTGGATGGTATGAAAATTTTAATGATTGATAATTACGATTCTTTTACTTATAACATAGTCCAGTATTTATTTGAATTAGGTGCTGATGTAATTGTAAAAAGAAATGATGAAATTACTATAAATGATATAAAAAACATGGAAAATATTGATGCAATTGTTATTTCACCGGGACCGTGTACTCCAAATGAAGCTGGAATATCTGTTCAGACTATAAAAGAGTTTAAAGGTAAATATCCGATACTTGGGGTTTGTTTAGGACACCAATCAATTGGTTCGGCATTTGGTGCAAAGATTGTGAAGGCTAAATGTTTAATGCATGGAAAAACGTCAAAAATTTACCACAACGAAAAAGGGTTATTTGAAGGAATTCCAAATCCTTTTGAAGCTGTGAGATACCATTCTTTAGTAATAGACGAAAAAACTCTGCCTGAAGATATAGAAATTACTGCAAGGACTGATGATAACGAAATTATGGGAATTGAACACAAAAGATACCCAATATGGGGAGTTCAATT
>JALSSE010000333.1 GCA_026984415.1 Hydrogenothermaceae bacterium
TAAATGTAAAACGTTATTTTATCAAGAAAAATATTTGTCAAATTGTGAATTTTCTTGACATTTTTTATTTTAGTTATTTTGATTTTATAGATTTATAGAGGTTTTATAAGTTTCTAAAATTTTACAGTATTAAAGTAAAAGAGATTGAGTTTCATTAAATTTAATTGATATTTATCATAAAAGAAAACTTACCCATTCAGTTAAACTATTTCCAGAAATAAAAACTTAGGAGGTAGTCGAATGGCGACAACTGTAAATTTAAAAGGAAACCCAGTAGCATTAGTAGGTCCAGAATTAAATGTAGGAGATAGGGCTCCTGAAGTAATCGTGGTAGCTTCTGACTTATCAGAAGTAACTGTTGGTGGTGCAAAAGGAAAACCTCAATTAATTATCACTGTTCCTTCTCTTGACACGCCTGTATGTGAAACAGAAACTCAAAAGTTTAACCAGTTGGTAGAAGGTTTAGACATTGATGTTTGTGTGATTTCTATGGATTTACCTTTTGCAGAAAAAAGATTCTGTGAAAGCTTTAACATCTCCAATGTAACTGTTGCTTCTGATTTCAGATACAGAGATATGGAGAAGTACGGTGTACTTATTTCAGAAGGTGCTTTAAAAGGCGTTTTAGCAAGGGCTGTTTTTGTTGTTGACGGTGAAGGAAAAATCGTTTACAAACAGTTAGTACCAGAAATTACAGAAGAACCTAACTATGACGATGTTTTATCTTGTGTAAAATCTTTATAAACTGATAAGGGGCTAAATTTAGCCCCTTTTATATATTTAACTCCAAAATATGAGGATTTTCCTTTAAAAATTTTTTCATCTCATCTGTTGATTCAAAACTTTTCAGTGTATTTATTACATTTTGAACAGAAAAAAACATCTCTTCATCGCCAATTAATTCTTTTAGTTCTCTGTATATACTTTCTTCATCTATTTCTATATTTACCTTTTCAGTAGATTCTTCAATGTACCTTGAAGTTAAAAAGTTAAAATAAAGTACGTTTTTCTTATCTGGAATAAGATTTTCTTTGCTTAATTTTTCTGCTAAGTCTTTAATTGTTAGCTCTTTTAGCATACCTTTAAGAACAACAACCGGTGCTTTTGAATTAATACTTAAAGAATTTTCAACACTTTCTTTTATATCTTTAATAACCTCATCAAAGGTTTCTTCCTCAAATGAAAAGAATATAAAGGGTCTTCTCTTTTTAAGCTCAATAAATTCAAAGTTGAATTTATCATTATCATACTCAACTAAATAAACCCCTTTTGGAGTAGAGTTTTCCTTTTCTGAATAAGCTGTAAATTCTGTTGAACCAGGGTAAACGACAAAGGAATTATTTATTTTTTTTGGTTTCTGTTTTACGTGGTAATGTCCAATACCAACATAATCAAAACCTTCTGGGATTTCCCTTTCTGTATAAAGTGAAGACATTGGAAACAACGGATAAAATTCCTGATGCAACATTAAAATGTGTAAATTTTTAGAGCTTGATGTTTTTTCTAATATTTTTTCAAGGGCTGGCCTTATACCACCTAAATGTTTAATTCCTGCTTTTGAAATATATTTAATGCCTGAAATAAAAATCCCTTCATGTTCTACAGTTCCATTTTCAATAGTTTTTAAACCAAAAGGTTTTAATATATCAAGAGGTGAAATATCTCTTACTTTACTTCCTCTATCGTGGTTTCCTGCAATACAAAAAATAGGAATATTGGCATTTTTTACCTGATTTATTATTTCTAATCCTTCTAAAATAACCTGATTTGAAGGTCTGGAAGTGTGGAAAAAATCTCCTGTATGGAGAATAAAATCAACTTTGTTTTCAATAGCAATCTCAATTGCTTCCTTAAAAACATCAAAAAAATCCTGTCCCCTTTCTTCCAGACCGTACTGGTTATAACCAAGATGTGTATCTGTAACGTGTAGAAATTTCATCTAACTACAGGTACCCTCTTCTTTTCCAAAAAGTTTTTGTAAAACTGTGTCAGATGGACAGAAACCTGTTGCAGCTGAAACGTAAAGCATAAATATGATAAACCAGATTATATATTCTCCCCAACCTTGACCAATATGCATCAAAACCAGTGCTATTAATAGTAGAGTCCCCATCATTGCTCTCTGTACACGGATAGCTTTCTTTGACATTTCCTAACCTCCAGATAAAATATTACGAATTATTAACTAAATATATTATAATTATGGCTTAATTTCCATAGCAGGAGAAAATTTTGGCAGAAACTAAGTATAATGAACTTTTTAAAAACCAGAGAATTGCTATTTTTTTAGATGTCCAGAACCTTTACTATTCAGCAAGGGATGCTTTTAATAGAAAGGTTAATTTTGAAAGTGTTTTAAGAATAACTTTAAAAGATAGAATTCTTCTGAGGGCTATTGCCTACCTTGTTAAACTTCAGGGAGTTGACCAGAAAGGATTTATCAATACTTTAAAGCACATCGGTTATCAGGTAAGGGAAAAAGAGCCTAAAATATTCAAAAGGTTAGATGAACAGGGAAATTTATGGACAACTATTAAAGCAGACTGGGATATGGGAATAGCTATGGATGCTATTATGCTGGCAGATAAAATTGATGTGGCTGTTCTTGCAAGTGGAGATGGTGATTTTACAGATTTAGTAAATTACTTGAGAACAAAAGGTGTAAAAGTAGAGATAGCAGCATTTAAACAGACTTCAGCAAAAGAGCTTATAGAAATAGCAGATGAATTTATAGATTTAACAAATTACGGTGAAGATGTGTTTTTATGATTCTTTTTTTATTATTAAAAATTGACCTTTTGGGTATTTACAAACAGGACATCTCCAGCTATCTGGTAAATCTTCAAATAAAATTCCCGGGGATATAGCCCTGAGATCATCCCCCTTTTCAGGGTCATAAATATACCCACAAATTCTACATTTTCTTTTATCTGTATCTATGTTTTTGTATTTTACTTTCATCTTAATAATTTGTTTAGTATTTTATTAACAATTTTAGGGTTTGCTTTTCCTTTTGTTGCTTTCATTACCTGTCCAACAAAAAATCCCATTAGTTTTGTGTTTCCAGCTTTGAATTTTTCAACTTCATTTGGATGAGAATTGACAACTTCCTCAACAATTTTTCTTATTTCACCTTCATCTGAAACCTGTTTAAGTCCTTTTTCTTCAACTATCTGTTTTGGAGATTTTTTTGTTTTAAATACTTCTTCAAAAACCTCTTTTCCTATTTTTCCAGAGATAACTCCTGTATCAATAAGCTCAACAAGTTCTGCAATATGTTCTGGTGAAACAGGACTTCCTGATATGTTTATTCCTTTCTCATTTAATTTTCCTAAAAGCTCATTTAGTATCCAGTTTGCTATCATTTTTGGATTTTTAGAATAATTTGATACTGCATTTTCAAAAAATTCTGCCAGGTCTTTATCTGAAACTAAAACATCTGCATCGTACTCAGTTAAAGAATATTCTTTTATATACCTTTCAAACTTCTGGTCTGGAAGCTCTGGTAATGAATTTTTAATTTCTTCAATATTTTCTTTTTTCAGCCTTACTGGAATTAAATCTGGGTCTGGAAAATACCTGTAATCGTGGGCTTCTTCTTTTGTTCTCATTGTAAATGTTTTTCCAGAAGAAGGGTCAAACAACCTTGTTTCCTGAATTATTTCCTGTCCTTTTCTTAAAGCCTTTGCCTGTCTTTCTATTTCATATTCAATAGCCTTCTGTACAAACCTGAAAGAGTTTAGGTTTTTAATTTCTACTTTTGTTCCAAGTTCTTCCTGTTCTACAGGTTTTAAGGATATATTAACATCACACCTGAGTTGTCCCTTTTCCATATCTGCATCTGATACGCCTATATACCTCATAATATTTCTTAATTTTTCAAGGTATAACCTTGCACCTTCAGGGGATGTAATGTCTGGTTCTGTAACAATTTCCATTAAAGGAGTTCCAGCCCTATTTAAATCAACGTAAGAGTATCCACCTTCGTGGATTGTTTTACCTGCATCTTCTTCCATATGGAGTCTGTGGATTCTCACCCTTTCGTGTTTGTCATTTACTTTTATATCTATGTATCCATTCGTAGCAAGAGGTTTATCGTACTGGGAAATCTGATATCCTTTAGGTAAATCAGGATAAAAGTAATGTTTTCTTGCAAATATTGACAGTTCGTGTACTTCACAATTCAAAGCAAGGGAAGCTTTTATAGCATATTCTAAAGCTTTTTTATTTAAAACTGGTAAGCTGCCGGGAAGAGCCAGACACACAGGGCATACATTTGTATTAGGTGGAGCTCCAAATTCTAATTTACAGGAACAAAAAAGTTTTGTTTTTGTTGACATCTGGACGTGTGTTTCAAGACCTATAACAACATCAAATTCTTCCTTGATTGCAGCCAAATTACTCATTTTTCTCCTCGTACATAATCCTAATTTTGTATTATAATAATACTCTATTTTAACAGTTTTTTTGTACAGGTTAAAAGATAGAGGAGAGCTTAATGGAATATCACGTTAAAGATTTATCCCTTGCAGAAAAGGGAGTTCTTAGAATTCAATGGGCAGAAAAAGATATGCCTGTTTTAAGACAAATCAGAGAAAGATTTCTAAAAGAAAAACCTTTAAAAAATACAACTATTGCCGCATGTCTTCATGTTACAACAGAAACAGCGAACCTTATGATTACTTTGAAAGCAGGAGGGGCTGATGTTTATCTAACAGCATCAAATCCACTGTCAACCCAGGACGATGTTGCTGCTGCCCTTGTTAAAGAGTATGGAATTCCAACCTTTGCAATACATGGAGAAGATAGAGACACTTATTACTCACATATAAAAGAAGTGTTAGACAGAAAGCCAAACATAACTATGGATGACGGTGCAGACTTAATTTCAACTTTACATCAGGAAAGACAGGAACTTATACCAAACATTTATGGTGGAACTGAAGAAACCACAACCGGAGTTATTAGACTTAAAGCTATGGCTAAAGAAGGAGCTTTAAAATTCCCTGTGATTGCTGTAAATGACGCTTATACAAAACATCTATTTGATAACAGATATGGAACAGGACAGTCAACAATAGATGGAATTTTAAGGGCAACAAACAGATTACTTGCAGGTTCAAATTTTGTAGTTGCTGGTTACGGATGGTGTGGGAAAGGTGTGGCAATGAGAGCTAATGGAATGGGAGCAAATGTTATAGTTACAGAAGTTGACCCTTTAAAAGCCCTTGAAGCAAGGATGGATGGTTTCCGTGTTATGCCTATGGTTGAAGCTTCAAAAATTGGAGATTTCTTTGTAACTGTTACAGGGGATATTAATGTTATAGATAGACACCATTTTGAAGTTATGAAAGATGGGGCAATTGTTTCAAATTCTGGACATTTTGATGTTGAAATAAATATTAAAGCCCTTGAAGAAATGGCAGTATCAACAAGGGAAATAAGAGAAAACGTAAAAGAGTATACACTTCCAGATGGAAGAAATATATATGTTTTAGCAGAAGGTAGGCTTGTTAATCTTGCTGCTGCTGAAGGGCATCCTGCACAGGTTATGGACATGTCATTTGCAAATCAGGCACTTTCTGCTGAATATTTATTAAAAGAGCACAATAATCTTGAAAATAAGGTTTATAAAGTACCTGATGAACTGGATTTTGAAGTGGCAAAAATAAAGTTAGATGCTATGGGAATAAAAATTGATGAACTTACAGAAGAACAAAAAGAGTATTTATCAAGCTGGGAACATGGAACATAAATAAAAAATAAAAAGGAGAAAGCCATGACAAGAGAAGAAGCTATCCAGAAATTATTAGAAATTGACCCAGAATTTAAAAAATGGTATGAAGAGAAAGAAGAGTTAAAATGGAAAATCCATAAATTAGACAAACATTTTCCACCAGACCCAGAGATAGAAGCTGAAGAAGAAAAATTAAAAAGAAGGAAACTTTATTTAAAAGATTTAATGGAAATGAGAATTAAAGAATTTATTTTAGAACAGGAAAAAACAGCTTAAAGATAGAAAAAATTTATAAAATTTATATATTTAGACTGAAAAGCTAAATAGGAGATATTAATGAGAAGTGATATAGTTAAAAAGGGTGTTGAAAGGGCACCCCACAGGAGTTTGTTTAGAGCTTGTGGTTTATCGGAAGAAGATTTTAATAAACCTTTTATAGGGGTTGCAAATTCCTACATTGATATAGTTCCAGGACACGTTCATCTAAGGGAGTTCGCCCAGATTGTAAAACAGGCAATTAGAGAAGCTGGTGGTGTTCCATTTGAGTTTAACGTTATTGGAGTTGATGATGGAATTGCAATGGGACATTCTGGAATGCATTACTCACTTCCAAGTAGAGAGCTTATTGCAGATTCTGTAGAAACTGTTGTGGAAGCCCATAAATTAGATGGTCTTGTGTGTATACCAAACTGCGACAAAATAGTCCCAGGAATGATAATGGGTGCAGCAAGACTCAATATACCTACAATATTTGTAAGTGGTGGTCCTATGGCTGCTGGGCATACCTCAACAGGAAAATCAATAGACCTTGCAACTGCTTTTGAAGCTGTAGGTTCAGTCCAAAGGGGGCTTATGACAAAAGAAGAACTTTTAGAAATTGAGCAGCAAGCCTGTCCTACTTGTGGTTCGTGTTCTGGTATGTTTACAGCAAATTCTATGAACTGTTTATCAGAAGCTCTTGGAATAGCTTTACCTGGAAATGGAAGTATCCTTGCTGTTGACCCAAGAAGGCAGGAACTTGCAAGGCAGGCTGGTAGACAGATTTTGAAACTGATAGAAGCAGATTTGAAATTTAGAGATATTGTAAATGAAGAAACAATTGAAAATGCCTTTACACTTGATATAGCTATGGGAGGCTCATCAAATACAGTTTTACATTTGCTTGCAATTGCCTACGAAGCAGGAATAGATTTTCCTGTTGAGAAAATAGATGAAATATCTGCAAGAACGCCTACACTCTGTAAACTTGCTCCTGCTTCTGAATACCATATGGAAGATTTAGACAGGGCAGGTGGAATAAGTGCTATATTAAAAGAATTATCAAAAGCTGGATTATTACATTTAGACAGACCTACAGTTACATTAAAAACACTTGGAGAAGTTATTGAAGATGCAGAGATAAAAGATCCAAATGTAATAAGACCATTAGATAACCCTTACAGTAAAACTGGTGGGTTGGCTGTACTGTTTGGAAATATTGCCCCTTATGGTGGAGTTGTAAAAGCTGCTGCAGTTGACCCTAAAATTTTAGTCCATGAGGGAACAGCAGTCTGTTTTGATTCAGAAGAAGAAGCAATTGCAGGGATAACTGGTGGTAAAGTTAAAGCTGGTGATGTTGTAGTAATAAGATACGAAGGTCCAAAAGGTGGACCAGGAATGAGGGAAATGTTATCTCCAACATCTGCTATTATGGGAATGGGACTTGGAGATAAAGTTTCATTAATAACAGATGGTAGATTCTCAGGTGCAACAAGGGGAGCTTGTATAGGACATATTTCTCCAGAGGCTGCGGCAGGTGGTCCAATAGGAATAATAAAAGATGGTGATAAAATAAAAATAGACATACCAAACAGAACAATACAGCTTTTAATTTCAGATGAAGAATTTGAAGAAAGAATGAAAAACTTTAAACCAAAGAAAAAAGATATAAATAGTAGATGGTTAAGACGTTATTCAAAATTAGTAACATCAGCAAATAAAGGTGCAATACTGGCTGATGATTGTACTTAAAATAAAAACAGGTAAAAAGCAGTGAGAACAATAATAAGTGCCGAATCTGTCTGTCAGGGACATCCTGATAAGATTGCAGATATAATATCTGATGCTATTTTAGATGAACTTATAAAAAGAGACCCTTATGTAAAATCATCTATTGAGACTGTAATAACAACAGGGCTTGTGTATGTTTCTGGAGAGTTATCAACGGATACTTATGTTGACATTCCTACAATTGCCAGAAATACTTTAATAGATATTGGATATACAAAGTCAGAATACGGTTTTGATGGATATACAGCTGGAGTTATAACATCTATAAATGACCAGAGTCCCGAACTTGCTTTAGGGATACCAACAGAAGGGGCAGGAGATACAAGTATAGTTGTTGGATATGCCACAAATGAAACAGAAAACTATATGCCTTTACCGTGCAATATAGCAAATGGGATAACAGAAAGAATAGATTATTTAAGAAAAGAAGATATAATTCCTTTTTTTAGACCAGATGGAAAAGCAATTGCTGTAGTTAATTATGAAAATGGTAAACCTTCTTACCTTGATTCTCTTACAATACTCGTTCAGCATGAACCTTATGTATCAGAATTAGAATTAAAAGAAGCTGTAATGGAAGAAGTTGTTAAAAAAGTAGTTGATGAAAAATTTATAAATGAAAAAACAAATATAACAATAAATCCAATAGGAAGATTTGTTATTGGTGGACCTATGGCAGATACAGGTCTTACAGGTAGAAAAACAATAGCCGATGCATATGGAACAGCTGCAGCTTCAGGTGGAAGTGCCTTTTCAGGAAAAGACCCTACAAAGATAGACAGGTCAGCTTCCTATATGGCAAGGTATATAGCTAAACATATTGTTGCAGCAGGTTTAACAGAAAGATGTAATGTAGAAATGGTATATGTTTTAGGACTTGAATATCCTGTTTCATTTAACATTAATACTTTTACAGAAAATAACGAAAAAATAAATGAAGTTGTTAGAAATGTTTTTGATTTGTCTCCAATAGGTATTATTGAAACTTTAGACCTGAGAAGACCTGTTTATAAAGAAACATCTTCTTATGGTCATTTTGGAAGGGAAAAGGAAGAGTTTAGCTGGGAAATTTTAGATGAAAAAATTATTGAGAGATTAAGGAACTATGGATAAATTTGTTTACGATTTAGACGTTTTAAAAGCTCTTGTTGATATAGAGATTTCAAGAATTGGAAGATATGAAAAAGACGAACAATTTGCTATTGTATTTATTTACTCTCCTAAATTAGAAGAAACACAAAATGGACAATTAGATGTAGCAACAATTTTAAAAGACAAGTTAAGAGCTTCTGACGTACTTACAAGTGTTGAAAAAGATTTTTCCTTTATCTTTCTATCTGAAACAAACAGAAAAGGTGCAGAAGAATTTTTAAAAAGAATTAAATCTGCCCTGCCAGAAGGTACAGTTACA
>JALSSE010000334.1 GCA_026984415.1 Hydrogenothermaceae bacterium
ATTTTTCTTTTTTAGCTCCTGTGAAAGTTCTAATCCTCTGTTGTATATGTGCCAAAGCTCTTTTTCTGAAACTGGCATATCTTTCCCTCCAATAATTTTTGATAAAAACTTTGTGGCAATAATATTTAACGACTGAAGATGGTAAGGTCTGACATTTGTTTCATAATGTTTTGATTTATTTTCACTTGAAAGGTATATTCTGGTAATCTTATTTATGTAGTTATAATTCAAACTGTTATTTATTATTTTTTCTACCGTTTCAGGTAAAACAGAAAATTTTTCCTCCTTTATTTTGTAATAAATTCTTGAAAGTATTTTTAAAAGCTCTTTGTTCTTCTCATCTTTTAGAAATTTTGCTTTTGATTTTGAAAGATTAAATGAGTGAACCTTTGGCATTGTTTCGTTTGATAAATCAAGTTCAAGGACAGAAATATTTTGAAGTGTATAAACAGCATGTCTATGCTCTGCTTCTAATATCAGTTGTGTAAAAAAGTTAAGAAGCAAGTTTTCTGATACATCTGTTGTCAATATCTTTTCAAATAAAAGGTTTTGTCTTAAAAGTTCATCAACTGAGCTGTCTGAATTTACAAAATAAAAAACAGTTTTCCCATTTTTATTTAAAGGTGTAAGCCCTGCAAAGTAAGAAAAATAGATAATCTCACAAATTTCACATAGAGGAAGTTTAGAGTTAAATTTCCATACAAAGTTAATGGCATCAGGATTCAAACCGTAAAATTTTGACAATCCTGTATCAAAGATAGTGTTTTTCTTTGCTTGTCGTTCCATACAGGATATACATAAATACTTTTTATCCTTCTGAGCAGCATTATCTTTTAAAGGCTTTTCAAACTCGTTAAAGAACTTTTCAAATCTATCTTTATTTACAGCTCTATTTAAAAAGCTTTTCTGCCCGTATATTTTTCTCAAATAAATCTGGACATCACTTTCCCAGAACTCTTCTTTGTTTTCTTCCATTATCTGAACTGCTCTTTCTAAAAGTTTTATAAGAATATTTTTATCTTTTTTAATCTCATTTTTTGATGGAATTTTGTCTAATTTTTTCTTTAAAAGTGTAAAGCCCTGAAGGATTTTCTTAAATCTATCAAAAATCTCTAATGGAAGCTGTTTTTGTAGTTTTTCAAAATCTATTTCCTGATTTTTATAGTATTTATTTTTTAAGCTTTCGTAATTTTCTTCAAAATCCAGAGATTTTAAATCTTCTATATATTCTTTAAAAAGATGAATTAGATTTTCATACCTACCATACTGATTAAAAGCACAATCAAAAAACCTTTTAGCAAAGCCGTCAAATATTTTTCTATCAAACTCTATATAGTTATCTGATATTTTAAGTAGATTTTCATCTTTTGAGATTATTTTTTTATCTTTTACTTCCCATAGATGATTATTTATTTTCAAAAATCCAACTATTCCAGCATTGTAAAGCCAATCATTTAAATAGACTTTTTCCATTAATCAACCTCACCCCTATATTACTATTTATGAACTTCTTCCAAAAACTCCTTTGGAGTTAAAATATGTTTTTTCGTTTTATTCCTAAAATCTTTTGCGTTCCATGTTATAAATACTTCTGTTTTTGATTTTTCAAATAAATCTAAAATCACTGCATCTAAAAAAGCCATTTTTTTATAAATCTGCTTTAGTATATCTTCAATATCAGTGCATAAAAGAGTATTTTCAGTTTTTTGAGGAAAAATCACTTCCACATTAAAAATCTTTGGAAAACTTATAAAAAGTTCTTTAATTTGTCTGTTGTTTAAATTAAACGATAATATTCCTACAGTCTCCAAAAGATTGAATATACTGGTATATCCTTTAATTTTTCCTGATAAAACAAGTTCCAAAAATTCTTTGTTAGTTTTATAGTTTTTATCCCGCTTATACCTTAAATGAATTATGAAAACATTAGTATCTATAAAGACTTTTTTCATTTACT
>JALSSE010000335.1 GCA_026984415.1 Hydrogenothermaceae bacterium
AACATCATTAAAATAAGGTGAGTTTACATTTTTATACTTCTGGAAAATAGGCTGTGAAAGAAGTTTCTGTATATTTTCATTTGAAACACCTAATATGTAAAGATTTTGGGTAGTTGTTAATCTTATTTCCCCATTTCCAAACTCTTTTGAAGCTTCTGCAACTTCTAACATCGCACTGCCAGAAAATATACCTGAAGGTACAACCATATGGACAGCAAAATTTCCATCTTTTAACTGGATTTTTCCTATATTTTCTCCACCTTCTATTTCTGTTAATGTTCTTCCAGATTTTTCAAAGTCCCTTCCTGCTTCATTTTTAATTGCATCAACAATTTCTTCCATCCCGACTGCATCAATCATATATCTCAGTCTGTTTTTGTTCCTGCTGTCTTTAAATCCGTACTTTTTAAACATCTTTCCAGTAGCTTCAAAAAATACAGGTACTTCATCAGCTAAAAGAAAAACATCGGCACTGGAAGCAATAGAGCCAACTTTACCACCTAAATAAACGTTAAAGCCAAATACCCCATCTTTTTCAGCTAAAACAAAACAGGCATCGTGTCCGTAAATATTACATCTATTTGTAAATGAGCCAGATATTCCAATATTGAATTTTCTTGGAAGTTTACATATCCACTCCTCTTTTTTTAGAAAAACAGATTGGATTTTTAAAAGTGTATCCCATGTTTCTATTACATTATCAAAAGCAACCCCATCTAACGGGTCTTGAACTATATTCCTGAAATTGTCCACCCCAGTTTGAAATGTTGTTATTCCAACACTTTCTAATTCTTTCAACACAGTAGGTATATCTTCAATTTTCAAATACCTGAGCTCTACCTGCATTCTTGTTGTTAAATCTATATAATCGTTGCCGTATTTTTGTGCAACTTCACCTAATTTTTTTGCCTGCTGGTAATTTAGTTTTCCACCGGGAATTCTTACCCGTGCCATAAACATTTCTGGTGTTGCTGGTCTGTAAAAAATTCCAAAACATTTGAAAAAATAGTTTAAATCGTGTTCTGGAATTGAACTAAAACCGTGTTCTGCGTAGTATTCTAATTTTTCCCAGGCTTCCTGTGGAGAATGTTCTTCCTTTAATTTTTCTATCTTATTTATCCTTTTATTCCTATCTTGAGAAACCTTTAAAAGCTTTTCCATCCTTTTACCTCTTCAAAAATTGGTTCATTTTTATATTCAGGAAGTAAACCGTACATTTTTACAACTTCACCAAACACAATTACTGCTGGTTTTTCAGCTTTTTTTGATTTTTTATCTAAATTTCCAATATCTGTAATTATTACTTTTTGATTTTTTCTTGAAGCATTTGATATTATTGCAACCGGAAAATCTTCTGAAACTCCAATTTTAAGAGCTTCTTCTTTTATCTGTTTTGCCCTTGAAAGTCCCATTAGAACAACTGTTGTATGATTTGGAATTTTTAAAAGGTGTATCCAATCTTTATTAAAGATATTTCCAGCAATATGGGCAGAAACAACAGAAAAATTCGTTGATAATCCCCTCATAGTAACAGGAATTCCTGCCATAAGAGGTGCGGTAGTTGAGGAAGAAACTCCGGGAATTACTTCCACATCTATACCGTTTGATAGTAAAAATAAAGCCTCCTCCCCTCCTCTCCCAAATATGTAAGGGTCTCCACTTTTTAATCTTCCTACAGAAAAACCATCTTTAGCAAATTCAAGCATTAATTTATTTATATCTGACTGTTTTAGTGATAGTTTTCCTTTTTGCTTCCCAACATAAATTATTTTTGTATTTTCTGGAATAAAATTTACAATCTCATCTGAAATAAGATGGTCTATTAATGCAATATCTATTTTTTCAATAGCTTTCAATGCCTTTAGTGTTAATAGCTCTGGGTCTCCTGTTCCACAACCTATTAAATAAACCTTCTTAGTTGTTTTTTTGTTTTGTTGCATTTTC
>JALSSE010000336.1 GCA_026984415.1 Hydrogenothermaceae bacterium
TCAAACAAATGCAAAATTTGAAAATATGAAAGAAGAGTCTGAGTTTGATAGAATTTTAAAAATATTAACAATACCTGCAAAAAGTGGAATATATATCTCAAGATATGATATAAGAGACATAGGAATGAACTTTCAGGTAAAAATTCCTGTAAAAGAAAGAAAAGAAATGTTAAGAGACCTGTTTATGTATGCAAAACAGATGGATAAACTAAAAGACCTTTTAGACACACTTATAGATTTTATAGACTTCAAAGTAAACCAATACAGAGAACTTGAAGAAAATTACCCAAGAATTAAAAATCTAACTGATAAATGGATTACAAAAGCCGAAAAGGTTAGAAGTTTACTTTCAGATATGAAGAAAGAGTTAGATATATATCCACCGCATTTATAAGGGGTAGTTATTGAAAGTATTAGTAACTGGAGGAGCTGGCTACATAGGTAGCCATATTGTTAAGCTATTAGGTGAAAAAGGTTATGATATAGTTGTAGTGGATAATCTATCAAAAGGCTACAAGGAAGCTGTACTTTACGGAACACTTGAAATTGGAGATTTAGGAGATACAGAATTCTTAAACAGTGTCTTTCAGAAACACAAACCTGAAGCTGTTTTGCATTTTGCTGCATTTATTGAAGTTGGAGAATCTGTTAAAGAACCAATAAAATACTACAAAAACAACACACAGAACACAATAAACCTGATAGATACCATGCTAAAAAATAAAGTAAACAAATTTATTTTTTCATCTACTGCTGCAGTATACGGAAATCCAGAAAAAGTTCCTATTCCAGAAACAGAAAAAATAAAACCAATAAACCCTTACGGTCAATCAAAAGCATTTGTTGAAAAAATATTGGAAGACACCTCAAAAGCTAAAGAATTTAAATATATTTCATTAAGGTACTTTAACGCAGCTGGAGCAGACCCATCAGGATTAATTGGAGAAAGGCACAAACCAGAATCCCATCTAATCCCATTGATTTTAAAAACTGCAAAAGGGGAAAGGAAAAGTATAAAAATATTTGGAACTGATTACCCAACTCCAGATGGTACATGTATAAGGGATTATATCCATGTTAATGACCTTGCTGATGTTCATGTTCTTGCATTAGAGCATTTATTACAAGGTGGAAACAGTGAAGTGTTTAACTGTGGATATGGGTATGGATACTCTGTAAGGGAAGTTATAGAAACTGCCAAAAGGGTAACAGGCATAGATTTTAAAGTAGAAGAAACAGATAGGAGAGAAGGAGACCCAGCGGTGCTTGTTGCAGATAGTAAAAAGCTAAAAGAAAAATTAAAATGGTTTCCAAAATTTGATGATTTAGAGTACATAATAAAAACTGCCTGGGAATGGGAAAAAAATCCAAGATATTAGTCTATTTTTAATCATAAAAAAAGAATGCAATATCAACTATTATAAAATCCAATAAATTCAAGAGGTTATAAAATGAAACTAATAAAAGAAAACAACAGAGTTTACATAATAGATGAAGATGGAAACAAAATAACAGATGGTTTTGGATGGATTTTTGAAAGTGGAGTTTTAAAAGGGGAAAGTAATTATTTTATTGCAACAGAGGAAACAATTTTAGATAAAGAAAAACCTTTTGTAGCTATGAAATATGTAAAATGGGCTATCTATGAAAAAAATACAAACAGAAAATTAACAGATGATTTTGACTGGATTTCAACTGTTGGTGTTGTGAAAGGTCAATCTTCATTTTTTAGAGGGACTTTAGACAAAAAAGAAGCCCTTTTTACCCTTGATGGAAGAATAACAGAATGGTTTGATAAAATCAGAGACAGGGGAGCTTTAACTGGTGAAAGTTTTTATTTCTGGGGAAAACAAAATAAACACTACGCCCTCTACAATATAAAAACTGGTGAAAAGCTCACACCTGATTTTAAATCTTCTGTACTTGCTGGGGCTGTTTT
>JALSSE010000337.1 GCA_026984415.1 Hydrogenothermaceae bacterium
AAAGTTTCCCTGAATACTTATAGCCACAGGAATATAATCTTCTGCGTCTATTACAGTATGAAACCAGCCTCTAACTGTTGAAAGTGGAGGCAGTGGATAGCTATCCCAGAAATTAAAGCTCATTGGCTTTCTGTAATTTGCAAAAAGCTGAAAGGCTTTTATTTTTAAAAGTTCCATGGGTACTCCTCTAATTTCCTAATTTTTTCAAATGTTCCTCTGCTGTTTCTTTTATAAATCTGCCTGATTTATAGTCTTCTTCAGCTTCTCTTATAATATTCTCAAGTTCTGCTTCTTTTAATTTTTCGTATTCTTCTATTGGAAGTACAACAAATTTAGACGTTTGCTTTTTAAACTCGTCTAAATCTTTTATCTCTGTAAGATTTTTTCCTTTTTTTGCTTCCTTAATTACCTTTTGAGTTTCTTCATTTGGTATTTTTATTTCAAAAGGAATGCCTTTTGTTTCCTTTATCATAGCTATAAAAATATTAAACGCTTGACTTACATTAAGCCCTAATCTTTCTAAAATTTTCTTTGCTTCTTTGTAATTTTTTTCATCTACCCTTAAAGTTGTGTGTATTTTTTTACCCATGCTATTACCTTCCAAAATATTATAGTGTATGAAAAATGCTATTTAGCATATAAAATTACACTAATTCTTTACTCCATAATAATCATTAACTTTTTCCTTTAACTTATCAAAAAAGTCATTAACGTTGTGAACCTGTGCTTCGGGGAGTAAAGATTTAATATCTTCTTCATTTTCCCAGTATCCTTCCACAATTCCAATGTGTGTGTTGTCTTCTACTTTTTCATCTAAAAAGCTCATCTCTAAAACTGAAGCTATAATGGGCGTGTCAACTGAGTATTTCCTTGTTTCTGGATTGTATTTTACTTTTAGTCTTCCTAAGAAAAATGGATTTTTTACATTGTAAACTCCACCTACTGCAAAAAGAGGGTTTAAACTTTCCATTCTTCCTTTTATGTTTCTGTTTAAAACTTTTAAAACATCTAAAAGCATATTTACTCTTTTTGCCTTTTCTTCTGGTTCTAACGATATTCCATCGTTCGGGTCTTCTCCTACTCTATCAAGCTCAACTGTAATTGTATAGCTGTAAAGGGATAAATGGTGTTCAAACTGGAATGGATTAGGATTTGCTCCTGCTCTCTGGGCAAAATTAAGGTTTGTTCCAAACTCTGTGTCTAACATCATAGGCTCAAGAGATATAGCAGGAGTTATTCTTACAACTGCTGGTCTTGTAAGTGAACCTTTATCTTTTTCTGTTTTCATGTATCCAAAAAGATCTGCTTCTATGTAGTCCTTTATATTTGCTTCAGGTTTAAACTGGACTACGTCT
The DNA here is from genome assembly GCA_026984415.1 of Hydrogenothermaceae bacterium. The sequence continues at coordinate 1,356 of JALSSE010000337.1, forward strand.
TGTTCAGCTGTTAATGGTTCTTCTTTATCTGAATCTATGTTAAATATTTCTTTCAAAAGTCTATAAATATCGTATCTTATTGCCTGTCTTGATTCGTAGGATAAAAGCTCTCCAGACCTTGAAAGTTTCTTAAGCTCTGATATGTTTCCAACACCTTCTCCATAGTTTAAGCTCATTGCGTCAAAAATGACAGAAACTGTTAATCCCTTTGGTTTACTCATTGTTTTCACCCTCCTTATTTTCTTTCCCAAGCAGTCCATTTAAAAAGCTGTATCCTAAAGAATAAAAAGCCTCTTTGTCTGATACTGCTTTTACAAAAGATGATGGTATCTCCTGTCCATAAGCCATATATGTTCTGACTAAAACATCCATAAATTGATTGGTGTTTCCAATCCTGAGAGCATTAAGTAGCTTGTAAGATATAGACTGAATTTTATTCTCTGCATTTTTCTTTTTTAGCTCCTGTGAAAGTTCTAATCCTCTGTTGTATATGTGCCAAAGCTCTTTTTCTGAAACTGGCATATCTTTCCCTCCAATAATTTTTGATAAAAACTTTGTGATA
>JALSSE010000338.1 GCA_026984415.1 Hydrogenothermaceae bacterium
CAACTTCATTTTCTTTTATTTTATCAATTGCCTCTAATCCTGCTCCTGCTGCATAGGTTGCAGCTTCATAACTGAAAATAGAACATCTTGTATCTGGGTCTAAATACGTACCTCCACCAGAACATAAATCCATTATTTCTTGAGGGTAGTATGTATCATGAACCAGAGCTATTTCTTTTGCAGTTGCTTTTCTTGGTTTTATCTGGATTAACTCTTTTTTTAAAGGTTCTATGTGTTTTTCAATGGAAACCAGTCTTTTTGGAGATTCAGGATGTCCTTCTCCTGTATCGTGTTTTAGATAAACAGGGTCGTAAATGTATCCTACTTTTTTCATGTTTTCTCCCTCAATAAAAAATTGGGTTTAAAATTTATAAATTCAACTTTTTATATTAAAAACATTTTTAAAATATTCTTTAATTCTGTTAATTATTTTAACTGAAGGTTTTTGTTTTATTTCAGGTTTTTGATAAAGTGGAGTTGTAAATAAATCTTTAATTCTATCTAATTCTATAAATTCATCACAAACTTTTCTTAAATTATATGAGCTTTCCCTTTTAAAAGATGCATTTTCAACCCTTTTCCCTAATGATTGTATCTCTTCAATAACAGGAACGTAATCACTATCTCCACTTACCAAAATTGCAGTATCATAGGCGTTTCTAAAGGCAAGGCTTACCATATCTGTTGCAATAAGAATATCTATACCTTTTTCAATAAAACCTTCAGGTGTTTTTTTCAGTGGCATTGTTTTTACTTTTATTCCTAAATTTTGAAGTTCATTTAAAAATCCTTTTTGTTTTTTGAAATCTTCGTAAACTTCTTTTGGTAAGTTTCCAGAAGGAACTCCTGTATAGAAATAAGCCCTTAAAAGCCATCTATCTTTCCTGAGTATTTCTATCAGTTTTTTGTAATCAATTTTTATTTTAAGATAGTTTGAGGCGTGGAACATATTTGCCCCATCTATAAAAATAGCAACTTTTTCCTGTGGATATCTATATTCTATTTTACTTTCTTTATCCTTAAATAAACTAAACATCATTTTCTCTTTCATTTTAAATATTTTTCAAAAAATTCTCTTTTAAATTCTTTAAATTTATTATTTTTTATAGCACTTCTTATATCTTCCATTAATTTATTATAAAATCTCAAATTGTGAATAGTTCCTAAAATCAAAGCAGTTATTTCCTGTGCATTGTACAGATGTCTCAAATAACCCCTTGAAAAATTTTTGCAGGTATAACAATCACAATCTTTATCAACTGGTTCTTCACTAAACTTATGTTTTGCAGCTTTGATGTTTAACCTTCCGTAATGGGTAAAAAGTGTTCCGTTCCTTGCATTTCTTGTTGGCATTACACAGTCAAACATATCAATGCCTCTATCAACACTTTCAATTATATTTTCTGGAGTTCCAACCCCCATTAGATAACGGGGTTTTGATTTCGGAATTAGCTCTGTAACAATCTCTGTCATTTTATACATTAGTTCTGCAGGTTCACCAACAGATAAACCTCCTATTGAATAACCGTCCATTTCTAATTCTACCGTTCTTAATGTACTTTCTTTCCTTAAATCTTCATATGTAGAACCTTGAATAATTCCAAATAGCGCCTGCCAGTCATTTTTTTTGTGTTTTTTTGCCCTTTCAAGCCACCTAACTGTCCTTTTTAAAGATTCTTCTGCAAACTGATGGCTAACAGGATAAGGTGGGCATTCGTCTAATGGCATCATTATATCGCTTCCTATTATTTCCTGTATATCAATAACAAGTTCTGGGGTAAAATAATGCCATGAGCCATCAAGGTGGGATTTAAATTTAACTCCTTCTTCAGTTACTATTACTTCTGGTTTTGTTTTTCCTTCTATCTCTTTACTCTGTGCCAATGAAAAAACCTGAAAACCACCACTGT
>JALSSE010000339.1 GCA_026984415.1 Hydrogenothermaceae bacterium
AAAAAACCACCTGTTATGCCACTTTACGACAGAGAAGATGGAAATATTGTTGGATGGTTAACTTTAGATAAAGACAGAGATAATCTTTACTACTGTAATGAAGATTTAAAAGATTGTGAGAAAGTAAAAGAAATAAACAAAATAAAAGATGTAAAAACAATAAAACACTTAGGTTCTTTTGAGTATGAAGAGCCTTGCGAAACATCTAAAGAATGTAATTCTGATGTATTCAACAAAGAACTTCTTCAAATAAATGATGAAGCTTTCCTTTTTGTTTATGATACTTCAGATACTGATAATGCCTTTGCAATGAAAGTTTATGAATACAAGTTTTTAGATAAAATAAAAGACGAAGATGGAGATACAATTGGATATGAAGAAAGTTTTTCAAAATTTGAGAAAAACAAAGTTTATTTTACAGACAAAGGAAGAATTTTAGTATTAGAAGTTAAAGAAATAGAAAAATTTACCAAAAATCCACAGGATTATTTTAAAGTTGTTGTAGACCATGGTGATATTCCGATAAAACAGTTATTTTTAACAAAAGATAGAATTGTTTACTTAGCTGAAGACCCTGATGGAAGAGATTACATAAATTCAATTAAAAAGAATGGTGACGATGGATTTGTATTAATCCCTGCAACCCCTGGTTTTAATAGAGAATTAAGCATACAAATGGTATCCTACGACAACAACAGAGTTTATTATAACGTCAATGAGCCTGATAGAAATAGAACAAATGCCGGTTATATAAAAGCAAATGATGATGATAAATCTACATTAGATGAGATTGAATATGCAAGGTGGAGTGGTGGAACATTTCCTACAAAGGTAGATGCTTTCTCCCAACCAACATGGGATAGAATTATACTTATAGAACTTTGTAAACCTGATGAAACCTGTGCAAACAATGGTGCAATCTCTACTTTAGATGTTGATAGTAATGGAGATGAAAAAACACTTGGAGTTGTTCCAGAGGATATAGTAGACCACGAAGATTTAGATGGATTTGGTCCAGAACAGTTAGGAACAGGGTTTAAAAACAACAAAAAAGGTGAAATATTCTATATGAATATTGATGAAAAAGAAAGCTTGAAAAGAGTTACGAATACTCCTACAATAGATGAAAAAGCTGTAAGAACAACAAATCTACCTTTAATCAGTAAATAAATATTACGGAAGCTGTTATTTTACAGCTTCCTTTTTACTCTTTACTTCTCTTTTTATTTTTGCTTTTTCGTCATGTGTTAATCTCAATTCAGAATCAAATCTCTCTTTTAAAATTTCAGGGATTTCTTTAATTAATTTGTTTATAAGTTCTTGTCTTTCTTTAGAAAAAGAATATCTTTGAGCCTCTTTTAAAATTTCTAAGATAGTATCAAGTGGAGTTGCATCTCTTTTTAACATTTTTTTGGCAATATTCTCAAGGCCAAGGGCTATTTCTTTTTTATTTCTGGCAGCATTAAACAACTCTTCAGGCTTTAAAGAATAAAAAAGTTTTAAAGCAACTCTATCTACTTCGTATCTTAATTTACCTTTATCTTTTGTAAGCTGTACCTGATGTTTTCTGTATATAGAAACTGGAAGGTTTAGTTTAGCTATATTGTATTTTAAAATTAATTTTGTCCAGAAATCATAATCTTCAGCCATACTATATTTATCATCAAAAAGACCAATTTCTTCAAATACATCTTTTCTTACCATAGAAGTGGTTGGAAGTATTGGGTTTCCAATCAAAAACTGGTGAAAAAGTACTGGTTTTGGAGCTGGTTCAACAATTTCTCTGTATATTTTCTCTTTTTGTCCTTCTATTTCATTTATAAAATTACCATAAATAAGTTTTACATTTTCAGGTAAAGTCTGGAATAAGTAAACCATTTTTTCTAATGTGTATGGGAAGTA
>JALSSE010000340.1 GCA_026984415.1 Hydrogenothermaceae bacterium
TTTATAAAGATGCAAATTTTATAAGTACAAAGCAGCTAACAGAAATATTAAAAAGTGTAGGCTTTTCTGATTTTGAATTTGTTCAAACAGTGTTTCATAAGTTGGAAGATATTACACAGTTTTTCAATGAGATTTTACTCAAAAAGAAGAACAATAAAAAAATGTATAGAAAATGCTATTAGTTAACAGGATATTAAGCATAAGAATAAGTGGAAAACAAAGAAAAGAAAGAGTATCTAATTTGCTTTATTCTTTAGCACAATTTAGAAACCTATTAATCATATTTAATCAAATATACAACAAAACATATGGCAAACACATAATAAATGAAAGCTATTTATATGCTCTACTATCAGAAAAACCATACAAACCAAAAGGCGAAAATAAAGAAAACAAACTAAAAGAATTTAATCAAATACTTCAAAACATACAAAAATCAGAAGAACTAAAATACTTTCTAAAAAAGTTAAAACAGCAAAAACAAAAGATAAAAAACAACTACATAATACAAACACTAATAAAGCAACTAATAAAAGATTATAAAAGCTATTTCAAAAGTTTAGAAAAATACAAAGAACAGCCAAGTAAATTCAAAGGAAAACCAAAGCCACCAAAAGCAAAGAAGTTAAAAGACACAAAAACATTCACAGCTCAACTAAACACGAACACATTCAAAATAATAGATAAAGCACATCTATTAATAACACTAACCTTTAATGAAGAAAAAAAGTATTTAAAAGTAAAACTACCAAAAGATTTTAAATACGAAATAAAATCAGCAAGGATAAAATTCATAGCAAATGATATATATGTAGATGTAGTTTATAAGAAAGAAATAAAATTAGAAAATATAGAGAGAAAACACAAAGCAGGGATAGATATAGGAGTAAATAATTTGCTAACAATATTTAGCACAAATGAAAGAATAAGGACACTAATAGTAAATGGGAAAGAGATAAAATCAATAAACCAGTGGTATAACAAAGAGAAAGCAAAAATACAATCAAAAATAGATTTATTACAAAATAAGATAAGCAAGTTAAAAGAGGATAATAAAAGTATAGAAAATTTAGAGGAAGAAAAAATAAAGTTGCAAACAAAACAAAGACAATTATCAGCATACAGAAACAGATGGATAACAGATATATTTCACAAGATAACAAGGAAGATAGCAGATTATTTAAAAGAAACAGGACATAAAGAAGTTTATATAGGAAAAGGAGCGACAGAGAGCAAGAATGAAATAGACATAGGGAAAAGGAATAATCAAAATTTCGTATATATACCATTTAGGAAATTAATAGAGCAGTTAAAATACAAATTAGGAGAATACGGAATAAAAGTGATAGAAGTATCAGAAGAATACACAAGTAAAACATCACCATTTGCGAAGATAGAGGAAGTTATAAAATTAAGCGAGGGATGTAAGAAAGACAAAAGAGAAGAATTAAAAGAGAAAATAGAGCAACTACTACAAGGGAAAAGGATAAAAAGGGGATTATTTAAGTGTTATATAACAGGGAAAATATTCAATGCAGATGCAGTAGGGAGTTTCAACATATTAAGGAAAGAGGCAAAGCCTCTAATAGACAAGGAAGTGCTTATAGACAAATTATCAAGACCAATAAGAGTGAAAATTAATCAATTAGTAAAAGTAACCTGTGAGTTCCTTTTAGGAATAACAGGTAGAAAGACAAGCTGGGCATACTGCAAGGTAGTAGTAGTAGGTTTTTTATAATCTTTTGATAGTGTTTTTATACCTATTACTACCTATAAGTGTGCCTAAAATATATAGAACCTGTTAAAGAAGGTTATGGAAAAGGTTCATTTGTTGTAGTGAGGGCGAGAAAGTGAGTTATAAAAGTTATATAGGATGTTATAAAGATGAGTTAGATTT
>JALSSE010000341.1 GCA_026984415.1 Hydrogenothermaceae bacterium
TATATGTCTTGGAATCATTGTAAGGGGTCCGCATACAGTAACTTCAGCACCTAATTTTTTAAATAGTTTTATATCTGAACGGGCAACTCTACTGTGGAGAATATCTCCAACTATTGCTATTTTTAGACCTTCAATTTTCCCTTTATTCTCTATTATTGTAAATGCGTCTAACAAAGCCTGTGATGGATGTTCATTTGCCCCATCCCCTGCATTAATGACGTGGGATTTTACCTTTTTTGCAACCTGATGGGCTGCACCAGACATGTAGTGTCGTATAACTATAAAGTCAGATTGCATTGCTTCAATTGTTTTTATTGTATCTAAAAGTATTTCTCCTTTTGTTGTAGAGCTTGAAGAACCTGAAATATTTATTGTATCAGCAGATAGAAGCTTTCCTGCTAACTCAAAAGATGTTCTCGTTCTTGTAGAACTTTCAAAAAATGGAAGTAAAATAGATTTACCCCTTAAATCGTCAAACTTTGTTTCTCCTGAATGGTACCTGTTTTTATAATCTCTGGCATTTCCAAAAATTTCTTCTATGTCTTCTACTTTAAGTTGATTTACAGAGATTAAATCCTTCAAGTTCTCTCCTTCCAGAAATTTTTATAAATTATATTACATTTTAATTAAATAGGATTTCTAAAAATAAAATGAACGTTTATAATATTTAAGACTTGTTAATTTGGAGGAAATTTTTAAGGTATGAAATATAAGACTGGAGCTGAAATAAGAGAATCATTTTTAAAATATTTTGAAGGTAAAGGGCATACAGTTGTAAAGTCTGCTTCTATTATTCCAGAAACAGACCCTACCCTTTTATTTGTGAATGCTGGAATGGTTCCTTTTAAAAATGTATTTTTAGGAATTGAAGAAAGACCTTATAAAAGGGCAGCTTCCTGTCAAAAGGTTTTCCGTGTTTCTGGTAAACATAACGACCTTGATAATGTAGGATACACACCAAGACACCACACATTTTTTGAGATGTTAGGAAATTTTTCCTTTGGAGATTATTTTAAAAAAGAAGCAATTGAGTTTGCGTGGGAATATCTAACTAAAATTTTAGAAATACCAGAAGAAAAACTTTTAGTTTCAGTTTTTGTTGAAGATAATGAGGCTTACAATATATGGAAAGATGTTATAGGAGTTCCAGAAAATAAAATTTACAGATTAGGAGTTGAAGATAATTTCTGGTCTATGGGAGATACTGGACCCTGTGGACCCTGTTCTGAAATCTACTTTGATAAAGGAGAAAAATACGGAAATCCAGAGCTTGGCTCACCTGAAGACAACAGGTATTTAGAAATATGGAACCTTGTTTTTATGCAGTATAACCGAGATGAAAATGGACGCCTTACGCCTTTACCACACCCAAACATAGATACAGGAATGGGATTAGAAAGGATAGCTTCTGTTTTACAGGGTGTTGAATCAAATTACGAAACAGACCTTTTTATGCCAATTATAAGATTTACAGAAGAAATATCAGGAAAAAATTACAATCCAGAAAAACCACAGGATAAAACAACAGTATCAATGAGAGTAATTGCAGACCACCTTAGAGCAATAACTTTCCTTATTTCAGATGGGGTATTCCCTTCAAATGAAGGTAGAGGATACGTTTTAAAGAGAATTTTAAGAAGGGCTTTAAGGTATGGAAAAGAATTAGGAATTGAAGAACCTTTCCTTTATAAAGGTATTGATGTTGTCATTGATATATTTAAAGAACCGTATCCAGAACTGATAGGAAACAAAAGTTTTATTAAAAACCTCGTTAAATCAGAAGAAGAAAAGTTTATCAAAACTTTAAAAAGGGGAATGGAACTTCTTTATGAAATTATAGAAAAAGCAAAAAAAGAGGGAAGAAAACACATAACTGGAAAAGAAATCTTTACCCTT
>JALSSE010000342.1 GCA_026984415.1 Hydrogenothermaceae bacterium
GGGAAAAGTAGATATTTTGATTATCATTCCTGAATCATTTGAAAAAAGGCTTTTACACAGGCAAAAAACAGAAATAGGTGTTTTTATTGACTCTTCTTTTCCCCTCCGTGGAATGACAATGCAGAGTTATGTTGAAGGGGTTATTTTAAATGCTGCACAAGACTATATGAAAAATATTCCGGTAAAAAATCTCATTGTTATCAACAATAGAAACCTTTTTAACCAGTCTATGAGAGATGAAAATGCTATTGTTCCCGGTTTAATTGGGATTATTCTGCTTGTAGCACCTGCAATTTTATCAGCCCTTTTAATTGTTAAAGAAAAAGAGACAGGTACAATTTTTAACTTTTACTCATCACCTGTTTCTAAAATAGATTTTTTGATTGCAAAACTTACACCTGTTTTTTTCCTCCATTCCATTAATATTTTTATCTTATTTTTATGGGCTACTTATCTTTTTAAAGTTCCATTTAGGGGAAATTTCTTTATTTTCTGGATTACATCTGAAATTTACGTTTTGATAAGTGTTTCTATTGGACTTTTAGTTTCTATAATAACAAGAACACAGATTGTTGCTCTGATTGCGACTATTATAATAACTGTTATCCCCGGTTTCCTTTATTCAGGGATAATTATGCCTATATCTTCTATGGTAAAGGAAGCATACCTTGAGGCACATATTTTTCCTGTAATGTATTACAACCACATACTTTATGACACTTTTTTAATTGGACAGGGTTTTTCTTCTGAAAAAAATGTTCTTTACTTTGGGATTTTAATACTTTACGCACTTTTACTGCTTACTGCTGGAACAATTTTTATGAAAAAGGAAATGAGATGAAAGCTTTTCTCAGTATTTTTATAAAAGAGATAATAACTTTTTTAAGAAACTGGGGACTTGTTATTGTTGTTTTATACTCCTTTACTTTAGATGTTTACATTGCAGGACAGGGTTTTGAAGTAAAGCCGAGGAATGTCTCTGTTGGATATGTTGACTATTCTGAAGGTGTAATATCAAAAAAAATATTAAACCATCTTCATAAACCAGAATTTAAAGAGCCTGTCAGGTTTAACTCTCAGGAAGAACTCAGTAAAGCCATTTTTAACAGGGAAATAATTGTTGGGATAATATTTGAACCTGACTTTGAAAAAAATCTTTATAAAACTGGAAAGGCTCAGCTAAATGTTCTCCTTGATTCAACAGCTGCTGCACAGGCTTTTATAACGCTGTCTTACCTTCAAAATATTGTTCTTAATTTCTCAAATTTAAGTTTTCCTGTTGAGCTGAAAACCCACAAACTTTTTAATCAGAATGCAGATACTAAAAAATTTATTTCTTTTGCTGAATTTCTTTCTGTTTTAACTCTTCTTGGTGTTGTACTTTCTGCTGTTGTTTTTGTAAGGGAAAAGGAAAACGGAACGTGGGATATTATGCTTTTAATGCCTGTTGATTCTAAACTGATTATCCTTGCAAAAAGTTTATCCCAGATAGCCATTACCCTTGCAGGAACAGTTATATGTGTCGGATTGATACTGTTTAATGTTTTTGATATTCCTATAAACGGTAGCTTTACAGCTTTTGTTCTTTTGACTGTTGTTTACCTTTTTTCTGTAAGTGGAATAGGTCTTTTTATAGCTTCTGTAGCTAAAGATTTACTACAGGTTGCCCAGCTTTCTGTTTTGATAATGATGCCTATTATATTTTTAAGTGGAGCGTGGACTCCTATTTACTCAATGCATCCAGCGATACAGTACCTTTCCTACATCTCACCACTGAGGTATTACATAGAAGGAAGTTTAAGTATATTTTTTAGGGGAATTCCAACTGTTGATTTATTGCCTTATTTTACAGCATTGTCTGTACTCAGTATCCTATTGTACATTTTCGGCT
>JALSSE010000343.1 GCA_026984415.1 Hydrogenothermaceae bacterium
TAATAACCTTTATAACAGCCTTTAAAACTATTTCCGTATGAAGTTCCAAAAAGGAAACCGACTGTTAAAAAAATAGATAGAACCTTTAAAGATTTCAATTTTTATCTCCTATTTATACAGTATAAAGATATTAGCTATTAATTATAGCCATTGTCATAATTTGCAGGTAATATTTTATATAAATTTATTTAACAAACTCACAAGGTGGATATAGTTATGTATCGTTTAACTGTTTTATTATTTTCAATCATTTTTTTCGTTTCCTGCTCAAAAAAAGAAAGTTCAGAAATAAAATGGTTAACATTTGAAGAAGGTTTAAAAAAAGCCCAGAAGGAAAACAAATTAATTCTAATGGATATATACGGAAAGTGGTGCCACTGGTGTAATGTAATGGAAAACACTACGTACAGGAACAGAAAAGTTATTGAACTTATAAAAAAATATTACATTCCTGTTAGGGTTGATGCAGACAAATATCCAGATATAAATAAAAAATACAATCAGGGTGGATTACCTTCTACACTGATTTTAGATAAAAATGGGAATATAGTTTTTGGAGGTATTTATATTCCTCCTGATGATATGATTAAAGTTCTTTCAAAATTTGCAAAAATGACCCCACAGGAAATACAGGAATACGTTGAGAAAAATAAAAAGATACAGGAACAGAGATTTAAAAGGTTCTTTAAAAAAACAAAAGAAAAGGAGATAAACCCTACTCTAATTGATATTACTTATCAGGTCTTATCAAGAAAATTTGATGAGTTTTACGGCGGAATTATGGGTGCTCCGAAATTCCCAAATGAAGAACTTCCCTATTTTTTAATGCTTCATTCTTTGTTTAATAACTCTACAAATTCCCATTTAGTAAAAACTTTAGATGGTTATTCTAAACTAATTGACCCTGTTGAAGGTGGTATTTACAGATATGGAACGATGGAAGACTGGTCAGAACCCCATTATGAAAAACTGCTGAAAGACCAGGGGGAACTTTCTGTTTTATTTTTTGATTCTTACTCTTTTTTGAAAGATAGAAAATACTTAGAATACGCTAATAGAATTTTAGAGTTTGCAAAAAATAAACTGTATGATAAAAAAACAGGGCTTTTTTTCAATTCACAGGGGGCAGATATAGTTGATGAACACGGTACAATTTTAGTTACAGGGGAAGATTTTTTCACAAAGTCAAAAGAAGAAAGGGAAGAAATTATAAAAAGCGTAGGTTATGCTCCAAATATAGATAAAACTATTTATTTTGGAAACAATTCACTGATAGCAAAAGCTTTATTTTACTCTTACGTATTTAATAACAATTTAAAAGATTTAAGAATTGCAGAAACTGTTTTGAAAAATATAGAAAAATATGGCTTGACAAAAAATGGAATTAAACATGCAAAAGGTATTAATAAATATTACCTTAACGGGCAGGTTTACTATTTAGAAGCATTGATTACGGCATATCAGGTAACAGGAAAAAAGGAGTACTTTGATAAAATTTTAAACTTTTCAAACTTAATGATTAAAAAATATTATTCTAAAGAAGTAGGAATTTTTACAGATTTTGGAAAAGTAGGACTTAATTTGAAAAGAATATCCTTTATTGATGATATATATTCTTTAAACAGCAGGATGGTAAAGAACCTATACGGTGTATTTGTTTTTTCTGAAGAAGATAAATATAAAACAGTCATGGAAAAATTAGTTAAATCTCTTCCAAGAGAACTGAAATTAAGTATAGCCCTTGCCTATTATTTTTACCTTTATCCTCCATTAATTACACATATTATTGGTTCTGAAAAAGATAAAGATATCTTTGTAAACTATGGATTTCAGGCTTTTCCTTACTACAACTACGTTCAGTTTATTGATAAAAATGATAAAAAAATGCTT
>JALSSE010000344.1 GCA_026984415.1 Hydrogenothermaceae bacterium
ATTTTATGTATTTCATCTATAAAAATAATTTTTCCACCTTTTTTATAAAAGTATTCTAAAAATTCAAAAAGATTTATATCTGTAAAAAAAGGATGGTCGCAGGATATATAAAGGGACTCTTTGACAGAAAGATTAAGGCTTTTAAGTATTTGGAGTATTAAAGTTGTTTTTCCTACACCTCTTGCTCCGTAAATTCCAATTATTTTTGAATTACTATTTTTTATTTTTCTGTATAGAAATCTTTTATATGATGGTAATTTCTGGGAAGTTTTCAAAATAGAAAGCTGTCTTGCTTTTTCTAAGAGATTCTCCATTTAGTTTATCCTGTTAAACTAATTTTGCTAATTTAAGTATAATGTATTAAACTAATTGAGTCAATTTTTTTATAGAAATTAGTACTTGAAGGCTGTATATTTTGATTATGAAAACAGTAAAAAAAGCAAAAGATTTAAGAACAATTGACGACCTGAAAAAGTTTTTAGAAGAGTTTTTTAAAGGTAAAGAGGTAAAAGTCTACCTTTTTGGCTCAAGAGCTAAAGGGGAAAATACAGTTCACTCAGATATTGATTTAGCTTTAGAAAGCAAAGAGGATATAAACAAAGACATAGTTTTACTTAAAGAAATTTTAGAAGAAAGTTATCTACCTTACAAAGTAGATATAATTAATCTGAAAAACACTCCATATTTAAAGAAAATTGTAAAAAAAGAAGGAAAAAGATGGCTTTAAAGGAAAAAATTAATGATTTTAGCAAATCAGTAGAAAGGCTAAAAGAAGCATGGGAAAAAGCTGACAAATATAAAAATAATGAAGATTATCCTTTTTTTAGAGATAGTGCAATACAGAGATTTGAATTTACTACAGAAATTATGTGGAAGACTATAAAAGAATTTCTATCTAAAAAAGAAGGTATTGTATGTAAATCACCTAAAGGATGTATAAGAGAGTTTTTCTCAGCTGGTTATTTAAATCCAGAGGAAACTACATCTTTACTTGAGATGATAGATAGTAGAAATAAAACAACTCATACCTATCACGAAAACATTGCTGAAGAGATTTTTCATTCCCTAAAAAAGTACATACCTTTAATTGAAAAAGTTCTAAGAATTATTTTAGAGAAGGTTTAAAATGTCCAGAAGATTTTATATCAACTCAAATGGTAGACTAAAGAGAAAAGAAAACACCATGTACTTTGAAACAGAGCAGGAAGGAAAAACAGTTAAAAAGGTATTGCCTATTAACGATATAGATGCTATTTATGTATTTGGTGAGCTTGATATAAACACAAAAGCTTTAAACTATCTTTCTCAGTACGATATTCCTATACATTTTTACAACTACTATGGATATTACTCAGGGAGTTTTTTGCCGAGAAAGAAAAATGTTTCAGGCAGTTTATTAGTAGAACAGGTCAGACATTATTTAGATGAAAACAAAAGACAGTATTTAGCAATTTCTTTTATTGAAGGAGCAGTTTTTCATATCTTAAGAAACCTAAAGAAAAACAAAATCCCAGAAGAAAAATTTGAAGAAATAGAAAAAGAGCTTTATCCAAAGATTTTTGAAACAAGTACACCTGCTGAGTTAATGGCGTTAGAAGGAAATATTAGAGATAGATATTACCAGCTTTTTAATGAAATTATAAAAAATGAAGACTTTTATATAGAAAAAAGAGAAAAAAGACCACCAGACAACCCTATAAATGCTTTAATAAGCTTTGGAAACAGTATTATGTATAACACAGTCTTAACAGAGATTTACAGAACCCAGCTTGACCCAACAATAAGTTATTTACACTCTCCACAGGAAAAAAGATTTTCCCTTTCCCTTGATTTAGCAGAGATATTTAAGCCTTTTATTGTTGACCCGCTGATATTTTT
>JALSSE010000345.1 GCA_026984415.1 Hydrogenothermaceae bacterium
GATTTATATCAAAAAATTTTATAGGTTCTGATATTTTTAAAGGAAATAACCTTTCACACTGTTTTATAGAGTTTAAAGCTATTTTTTCCCATTTTTTTATTTTCTTTAATACATCTTTAGATTTAACGGCACTGTTTTTTGAAATAACAGGAACAAGTTTGTAAACACCTAATTCACTAATAGGTTCTATAAGGTCGTCAACCTTTGACAAATGGTTAGGCATGCAAAGGTAAAGTAATGTTTTTAAATTTTGTTCCTCAATTTTTAATTTTTCTAAAATTCTGGCTTTTATGTATCTTTTCCCGATTTCTTCAACTTCTGATAAATAAATATTTCCTGAAAGGTCATTAACTTCTATTTTATATCCTTTTTTTATTCTTTTAACTTTAGCATGGTGGAACTCCTCATCTGTTAATATTACATACCCATCTTCTACTTTACCTATGAAACGAGGATACCCCATTTTCAACCTGCTAAAATTAACTTTTTTAATAAAATTGAAACACCAAAAACTAACGAATAAAGGAAAACTATTGTAGCCCCAGACGGTAAGTTATACTGGTACGAAATGTATATTCCACCTAAAACCATAACTATACTAAAGGCAATTGCTGTAATTAATATTTTTTTGTAATGCCAGAATATTTGATTTGCAAAAGCAACAGGAAGTATCATCATTGCAGATGCAAGAATCACACCAACTAATTTAACAGCTAAAACTGTTGCAATAGATATAACCGTTATTATAGAGTAATAATAAAAATTTGTGTGAATTCCACTAACAAAGGCAACTTCTTCGTTATAACAGCAGTACATAATTTTTTGAAAATTAAATGCTATAAAACCAAGGGCTATTATACTGAAAAACAGAAGTATATAAATGTCTTCCCTTGTCATTGTGAGAATATTTCCAAAAAGAAATGTAAAAAGGTCAGAATTGTAGTTAGGTGTTAAAGTGATAAATATAACTCCAAGAGCCATCGACATGGAAAACAAAATTCCAATTGATATATCTTCATGAATATTCCCCTTTTTACTTATATATCCTATTAAAAGACCTACAACCACAGCAAATATTCCACCTATCAAAGATGGAGAAATTCCAAGGAAAAAACCTATTGCAAGACCACCAAAAGTAGCATGGGAAATTCCAACTGTAATAAATGACCAGTTTTTTAAATTTATAAAAAGGGAAAGTACAGAAAGGAGTACAGCAAGTATTGTCCCTCCAATTATCGCATTTTGCATAAATGGTATAGTTAAAAGTTCCATTACTCTCCTTTTAATGTAAATCTTTTATATGAAAATGTTCACAGGTTACACATTCAGGAGAATGAACAAGTAGTTTTACCTCTGAACCGTATAAATTTTCTAAAATATGTTTCTGGAAAAATCCTTTTGTATCTCCGTAATAGTGCAATTTCCTATTTAAACCAGCTACTTTGTCAACAAATGTTCCAACTACTCCAATATCATGGGAAACCATAATAATTGTTATTCCTTTTTCCTTTCTTAATCTCTGGAGAAAATCATAAAAACTCTCCTGTGCCACAACATCAATACCTGTTGAAGGCTCATCTAAAAATATTATTTCTGGGTCAGCAACAAGAACACGGGCAATTGAAACCCTTTGCTGTTGTCCTCCTGATAATTTACTGTAATGTGCGTTTTCATACCCTTTCATTCCAACATAATCTATAAATTCAAGTGCTTTTTTTATTTTTTCTTTTTTGGAGATTTTCTTATTTATTAAACCTAATAGTACAACATCAAGAACAGAGTAAGGAAAATTTTTAGGTATGCTTGATTTCTGGGGTAAATATCCAATTTTGCCTGTTTTAATTGCCTCAACTGGAGGCTTTCCAAAGAGTTTTATATACCCTTTTGACGGTTTTATAAAACCCAAACAGGTTTTTATTAATGTTGTTTTTCCTCCACCATTGGGACCAACAACAGCAACAATTTCTCCCTTTTCAACAACTAAATTAATATCTTCTAAAATTAGGTTGTTTTCAATTTGTACAAATAGATTTTTTACTTCAAGTATAGTCATTATTTTCCATCTCTTTTTTAATTATTTTCTCAAGTTCTTTTAATAGATTTTCTGTTTGATGTATATACCATTCTGTTTTATCTTTTTCAATATCTAAACTTAAAGAATAATCAGCTTCTTCTCTTAACTCGTATAATCTGTTGTATATATCACTGTAATGAATATCTAATAAACCTGTTCTTATAAATTCCCTATTAAAAAAAGAACGGACAGCTGAATGTTTTTTAAAAGAAATATTTTTTAACTGTAAATAAGCATTCATCATATAGAAAACAGCATAGTATAAACGATTAATCGTTGTCTCATAAAATCCTTTTTCAAAATTTAATTTGGCAACTAATAAGGTTCTAAACGATTTTTCAATCCAGTTTTTTACAAGAGAATTTTTATCAAAACTCATATTAAAATTCCTTCAGCCTTTACATTGCTTATAAACATTCCACTTTTCATTGTATTAAATTTCTTCCTATCAATAACAACTGAAGATATAGATGTGTCATTTGTTAGATTAATTCTATTAGTTAAATCCCATATTATTTCTTTTTTTTCAAAATTTAATTCTGGAACAATTATAAGAACATCAATATCGCTTTCTTCGTCAAAATCCCCCCTTGCTTTTGAACCAAAAAGAATAAGTTTGGCTGAAGGTTCTAATTCTAATACTTTCCTTTTTAACTCATTTAAAGCTTTTATTTCCGTATTTGTAAGATATTTTAAATCTTTTACTTTCATCAATATTTAATATATGTAAAAATCAATCAACTTTTACAACAATTTTCCCAAAAAACTGTCTGCTTAAAAGTTTTTCATAGGCAAGTTTCACATCTTCAAATTTAAAAACAGAATCAACAATTGTTTTTAATTTATCTGGAAAAAGCTTTAAATAATGGGAAACTTCTCCTTTTGTTCCCATATAAACACCGTGGATTGTTTGGTTTTTACCAAAAACTGCCCTGAGATTTATGTTAACCTCTGCACCTGTAGTTGTTCCAAAGGTTATAATATTAGCTCCCTTTTTCCCACAGGCAAGAGAACCGTTGAAAGTTTCAGCTCCAATATGGTCAACAACAACATCGCACATCTCATTATTTGTTATTTCCTGTACCCTTTCTACAAAATTTTCTTTTTTGTAATTTATAACATAATCAGCACCAATTTCCCTTGCCTTCTCTATTTTCCAATCATCTCCAACTGTAGTAATAACCTTTGCATTAAAAAGTTTTGCAATCTGTATTCCAGCTGTTCCAACTCCAGAACCACCTCCGTGGATAAAAACAGTATCTCCCTGTTTTATTTTTCCTCTGCTAACAACAGAATGCCACATTGTTGTATAAGTAATACCAATTCCTGAAGCCTCTTCAAAAGAAAGTCCTTCTGGCTTTTTGAAAACATTGGTAAAAGGAACTTTTACATACTCTGCTGAAACACCGTTATCAATTACACCAAGGACTCTAAATTGATTACATTCATTATCCTTTCCTGAAAGGCATTTTTCACAGTATCCACAGGAAATCCCCGGATAAACAATAACTTCATCTCCAATTTTTACATTTTTTACGAGTTTTCCAACTTTTTCAACTACACCTGAAGCATCTGAAGCGAAAATTTTAGGTAGAGAAATATCAAAAGGCATTTTACCTTCCATAACCCAGACATCTAAATGATTTAAAGAAAAAGCTTTTACTCTTACAAGGACTTCATTTTCTTCAATTTCTGGAGTTGGAAATTCACCTATCTTTATGTTTTGAAAATCTCCATAATTTTCGTAGTATAATGCTTTCATTTCTGCACCTCATTTTAAATTTTAGATAATTATAATATTGAAATTGAGAAATATCTGTTTGAAATTAACTGAGAAAATCTTTTAAATTTTTCTTGGTTACTATTGCCTTTATTTTTTTTAGTGCTTTTATTTCTATCTGTCTTACCCTTTCACGGGAAACACCAATCATTAAACCAATTTCTTTTAATGTTTTAGGCTCATTTCCCTTTAAACCAAATCTGTGTATTATAATCATACTTTCCCTTGGTGATAAAAAAGAAAGTAAACGGTCTATTTCTTTTTCCAATGATTCTTTTATAAGGTCTTCTTCAATATCTTTTGTGCCGTGTTTTGATATTAAATCAATAAAATGGAGACCTTCATCAACATCCATAGGAGTATCAAGTGATATTGAGTACCTTTTTACAAGGAGAAATTTTTCTATTGTTTCTTCGTCAACATTTATTCCCTGTAAAACAAGGTCTTCTTTTATTTCTCTGTATGTCGGTTCCCTATTAAATTTTTCTTTTAATTTACTATAACTGACATCTATTTTTGAAGAAAGGGCTGCAGCTTTTTGGGGAATTTTTATTAAATCTTTTTGTGTTTGAATTGTTTGTAAAATTGATTGTTTAATCCACCATATTGCATAAGAAATAAATTTAACTCCTTTATCAGGGTCAAATCTTTTTGCCGCCTCAATAAGACCAATATTTCCAGCTGAAATTAATTCTTGAAATGGAATTTCATAACCAGCATATCTTTTTGCCACGTTTACAACAAATCTTAGGTTTGACTGGACAAGTTTTTTTAGTGCCTCCTCGTCTCCTTCCCTGACTTTACGGGTTATCTCTTTTTCTTCTTCTGGGGTAAGCAATGGGATTTGAGAAATAAGTTTAAGATAATACGAAACACCTTCTTCATACGAAAAATTTCTCATACAATTAACCTCGTATTCTTTTAAGAATTTGTCGGGAATTATAAATTAGTAAAAATTATTATAAATACAATAAATATATTTCTATAAGTATTATATACTCTATTTTACAAGGTTATCAAATGTTTTTTTCAGGTACAATTTCTATTTTAATTTTCAATGTTTTATGTTCTCCATTTCTTATAATAGATGCAGAAATTTCTTCCCCCGGTTTTAAAATTGCTATAAGGTTTTTTAGTTCTTTTGAATTTTTTATACTTTGGTTGTTAACGTGGGTTATTATATCTCCAACTTTCAAGCCAGATTTATACGCAGGACTATTTTTAAACACTTTAATAACTACAACCCCACTGCTTATTTTGTATTTCTTTTTTAACTTTTTGGATACGTCCTGAACTAAAACTCCCAGCCATCCTCTTATAACTTTTCCATATTTTATAAGCTCGTTTGTTATACTTTTTACTGTACTTACAGGAATTGCAAACCCTAATCCTTGACCTGTTTGAATAATTGCCGTGTTCATTCCAATAACTTCACCTTTTATATTAAGGAGTGGTCCCCCAGAATCTCCAGGATTTATAGCGGCATCAGTCTGAATAAAATTTTCATATGTTGAAATTCCAAGATTTCTACCTAATGCTGAAATAATACCAAATGTAAATGTATGACCTAAATTGTAAGGACTCCCAGCTGCTATTGCAAAATAACCTATTTTTAAATCATTTTCATCACCAAATCTAACAGGTTTTATATCTGATATGTTTTCATTTATCCTTACTTTAAGAACTGCTATATCTGTTTTCTGGTCTGTTCCTACAATTTCTGCGTGCATTTCAACATCATTATAAAATTTAACTGTTATGTTATTTGCCTTCTCTATTACGTGGGTATTTGTTGCTATATACATATATTTCTCATCTTTCTTAATCACAAATCCAGAACCTAAAGACTCGTTTTCATACTGGGGAATATCCTCAAAATATTTAAAAATCTGAGGGTTTTTTTCTTTTTCCTTTGGATATGTAAAGATTGTTACTATTGAAGGAGTTGTAATCTTAACTATTTTAGCAATACTTTGCTGAACAGATTCAATAGGAGATACTGTTTTCTTTTTTTCTTTTTCTTTCTCACAAGCAAATAATAA
Source organism: Hydrogenothermaceae bacterium (assembly GCA_026984415.1). Next base: position 5,897 of record JALSSE010000345.1, read on the forward strand.
CAGTACTATAACCGCAAAAGCAAAATATCTCTGCATTTATCTCCTCAAAAATGTATCTATAAAAATAAAATAATTATAATTATAGTATATTACTAAAATAAATAAATAAGGACTAACTATGGCAAATCTCACAAAATTTGAAACTTTAAAAAAAGATTTTTTAGAATCTCTATCTCCTGAAAAGTACCAATTACTAAAAAATTTATCTGATACATCTTCCTGTATAACGGATTTTATATTTAGGCATACGGAAGAACTTCACTACATTTTTGATCAGTTAAATTCAAATCTTTTTGGGAAAGAAAAACTACTAAAGGAAGCCTTACCCTTAAAAGATATTAAAGATGATTCAGAATTTTCTGAAAAAATTGCATTTTTTAAGATGAAACATTTTTCAAGGATAGTGGCAAAAGATATAGAAAGAAAAAACAAACTTCCTGAACTAACTGAAGAATATTCATACCTTGCAGATGTTTGTTTTGAAGTTGCATACCAGAGAAGCTTAAATAAATACACACAAAAATATGGAAATCCAATAAACAAATCAGACGGGAAAATAACAGAAGGATTGGTATTAGGACTGGGAAAGTTAGGAGGACTGGACTTAAATTACTACTCAGATGTTGATGTAATGTACCTTTACTCAGACGAAGGTGAAACAGATGGGAAAAATTCAATAACAAACAGAGAGTTCTTCATAAATGTTTTCAGAGAAGTAACAAACTTACTTTCAAAAAGGACAGTAGAAGGACAACCGTGGATTGTTGACTTAGATTTAAGACCAGAAGGAAAAAAGGGTTTCATAGCTGTAAGTTTACCATTTGCAGAAAACTACTACTGGACTGTAGGAAGGACGTGGGAAAGGCACATGTTAATAAAAGCAAGACATTCAGCAGGAAGTGGGAATGTTTTTAAAGATTTTAATCAGATAATTCAGCCTTTTGTTTACAGGAGTTATGTAAGCCCAGAAATAGTAGAAGAAATAGTTAATATGAAAAAATTAATTGAAATTGAAGCAAAGAAAAAATTACTAAACGAATATGATGTAAAAAGGGGAGAAGGTGGAATAAGAGAAATAGAATTTACAATACAGATATTTCAGCTTTTAAAAGGTGGTACAGATAAAGAGGTAAGAGAAAGAAGAACCTTAAAAGCTTTAGAAATATTAGTAAGAAAAAACATTATTCCAGAGAAAGAAGGGAAAATTTTAAAAGAGGCTTATATATTTTTAAGAAGATTAGAGCATTTTATCCAGTTAAAAAACTGCGTCCAGACCCAGAGATTTAGTTTTAAAGATGCTCCTGAATACGCTTATAAAATGGGTTTTCCCAATGTTGAAGAATTTTTGGAAAAATTTGAATTTTATAGAAAAAACGTTAAGAGAATTTTTAATTCCTTAATCCCTAAAGAGAAAAAAATAGTTTCACCTATCCAAATTTATATCTTAACAGGACAAGATGAAGATTTAGCACTAAAAAGATTAGAAGAAATAGGTTTTAAAGATACAAAATGGGCTTTAAGTATAATTTCAAATATATTTAAAAATACAGAGTTTGCCCAGTTAAACGAAACGTGGAAGAAACTACTAATAGATTTTATACCTGAATTAGAAAAAGAACTTGAATCATTCAAAGATAAAAAAAGCCTCCTTTTAAACTTAGAAAAACTTTTAGTTGACGGTGAAATGTTAAGAATTTTTGCATCAGCACTGGAACAAAACAAAAGGTTAGTAAAATTTATAATCAATATTGCAAAAACATCAGATTACATTACAGACATAATGTCAAAAGACAAAGAAATATTAGACTTTGCTTTCGGCGTTGAAGATATCTTAATGACAGAACATGACTTTGAAAATGAGTTAAAAATAATAAAAATATCAAATCTACCTGACAGGTTAAAAAAACTGAAAAAAATAGTTGAAGTTTTAGCAACTTTGAAATACCTATCACAGATTAACGAAAAAGAAGGAATAAAAAGATTAAAAGAACTCAATAAGGTTCTAACAAATTTAGCAGATTTTATTTTAAAAAAACTTTACAAATTCCACAACGGAAAAAATCTAAATATATATGGGCTTGGAAAGTTAGGAAGTAGAGAGATGAACATTGGGTCAGACCTTGATTTAATATTTGTGTTTTCAGATGAAAACGCAAAAAGGAAAAACGGAGAAATTCCTATAAAAATTACAAAAGATTTAACTTCCCTCACAAAAGAAGGAAAACTCTATGAATTGGACTTGAGATTGAGACCTTACGGAAAATCTGGAGAACTTGCTCCAACTATAAAATTTTATGAAGAGTATTTCAATAAACACGCAAAACCTTGGGAAAGGCTTGCATGGACTAAATCAAGGTTTGTAGTTGGAGATGAAAGTTTAAAAACTAAATTTGAAAGTCTCATAAACCAATTTCTCTTTGGTAAAGAAATTAATAAAGAATTTATAGAAGAATCTGTTGAAATGAGATACAAACTTGAAGGTCTTGCTAAAGAAAGTTCAAGTAAAATTGATATTAAACTTGGTAAAGGTGGAATCTCTGATATTGAATTTTTAGTTCAGATTTACTTTTTAAAAAACAAAAAGAGAGAAACCAACATACTAACTGGATTGGAGGAATTTAAACCAGAACTTATCCCTGATTATATATTTTTAAGGGAAATAGAAACAAGGCTGAGAATGGTTAAAGGTACAGGTACATCAAAATTAGAAAAGAATTCTCCTATTACAGACAGAATTGCAGAAACATTTGGATTTACAAATGAAGAATTGTGGAATAAAGTTTTAGAAACTAAAAACAGGATAAGAAATAATTTTATAAAAATTGCCAAAGAAATATAAAAGCCCTTCTTAAGAAGGGCTTGATTTTAAGCTTTTTGTTTTCCGTACGGTATTTTGATTAATTTAATGTATTTATC
>JALSSE010000346.1 GCA_026984415.1 Hydrogenothermaceae bacterium
AAGCAAGGGATTTGTCGTAAAAACCTAAAATTTCATAGGCATAACCTTTTGTGTAGAAAAATTCCCAATCAACCTTTTTTGCTTTTGAATAGTAAATGTTTAAATAAGAAATTGCCGTCCAGATATGTTTTTTTATACCTGTTTTTTTACCAATTTCAATGTAAACTTTCCCTAACATAAAAATAGAATCTGTGTAGTATGGAGATGTTGGGTCTCTTAATATTTTTACAAACATATCAACAGCAGAATACAGAGATTGAAGTCTGTAAAGTCTTATTGCTTCCCTATACAACCATTCTGAATCTGCTTCTCTTTTTTCTTTTTCTGTTATCTCTTTTTTCTGTGGCGGTTTTATAATTTCTTCTTTTTTCAGTTTTTTTTCTTTAATAAAATTTTTTGAATCAATAAGTTTTTTCTGTAAAGGTTCTTTTAGCTCTGGTTTTTTTTCCTTTTTTTCTTCTTCAGAAAAAGATGAACTGAAAATTAAAACTCCAAAAATGAGAAATATATAAATTGCTTTGTTTTTTATTTTACGCCCTAACATTTATTTCCCTTCTACCAAAACTTTTATGCTCAATTTCAGGGAAATTGCTTTCTACACTACTTTCTTCAAAAATCTTTTTCCCTTTTTCTTTTATTGTTAAGTTGAAATTTTTAAACCCATTTTCTAAAAGGATTGTCCTTATTTCATTTGTCAGTGTAGAACCTGTAAACATGTAAGAATTTGAGTTTATGACAAGATTTAGAACCTGATTTCTTAAATTTGCTTTAATGTTTAACTCATCTATCTTAAGGTTTAGATTGAAGTTATTTTTTAACCTGTTGTCTTCGTTAAATTTTTCCTGATGTGGTTCGTAAGATTCTGTATAACTATCATTTTGATTGTGGTTCTCTGGTGAAGAACTATCATTCTGGAATGAATTTGATGTTATATTTTGAATATTAGATTTTGTATCAGAACTGTTTAACTTCCCTGTGTCTTTAGCTATTTCTCTTGGCCTTTCCTCTTTTTCAAACTTAAATTCAAAAATTTCAAAATTACTTTTATCTATTTCCCTATCTTCTTTTTCATTTTTTTGTATATGTTCCTCTTTTTTATTTAAAGATATGTTTTCAGTTTTAATGTCTTTAGAATTCTGTTTTTTAAATTTTAAGTTTTTCTGTCTTTCCCAGTGGTTTATGGTTATAATTTCATTTTCTTTTGTCTCCTTGTTTTCCTTATCTAAAACTTTAACTTCTTTAAAATCTTTTTTTGTAGATTGACCGATTTTTATTTTAAATTTTTTAATGTTTGTGTGATTTGAAATCTCATTTTTTAAATCATTTTTAGTAAAAATCGGGTTTTCCTGAATCTGATTTTTTTGTTCTATGGTTTTACTGTTTTGTATTTCATCGTTTTTTGTAATTTTTTCGTTTTGCCAGTTAAAAATAATATTTTTTGATTTTATCTGTTTTTGTTGTTTAACCTGTTTTTTATTTGAAATATTTATATTATTAAAGATTGCCTGTTCTTCTTTATTTAATATTTTCTTTTTGATTTTAATATTTTCTGATTTTAAAATATTTGTTTTTTCTAAATAGCTGGTATTTATAGTCTTACTTTCTATTTTTTGATTTTCAAAATGGCTGTTTAGCTTTTTTTCTTTATTTTGAATTAATTCATTTCCTTTTATTTCAGAGTTAATGAATGCCACATTTTCTTTTTTGTCGTTCTTTGCTTTTTTAAAATGAATATTAGATAGATTTATAAAATCTGACTTAACAGGCTTACTTTCTATATGGGAAATTTTTGGAGAATTTGTTAATTTTTTTTCCGTTTTTGTATTTAAACTCAAGGTTTGATTTTCAGGTTTAATATTAACCTTTGGTTTTATTTCTGTATGTTGTTGAACGGTATTTTTAAATTTTAGATTGTTAAACAAAACTTGATTTTCTTTTTTTGAAGTTTCAATTAGTTGTGTTTTATTTTTATTTAAGGTTTTTTTAGTTTCATTTTTTTCCTCTGGATTATTGATTTCTATTTTTTTATCAAAAGCAAAATTAATTTCTATATCTGGACTGTTTTTTTCTGACTGCTTATAAGTTTTTATGTCTAATTTTTGTTTTTTATCAATTTCTTTGTTTGTTGTGGAAATATCTTGAGTTTTATCTGGATTAGTTTCAGGAGTTTCATCTTTTAAAAAAGATTTTGGGAAAGTTTTTTCTTTTAAATGAATATTCTTCTTATTTTGCGATGATTTAAAAGCCAAATTTTCTGATTTTTTAGAGTGAAACTTTGATTTAGACGGCAAAATTAAAGGTAATTGTTTATCTGAATGATTTTTTAATTTACTAAAATCTTTTAAATGTTTTGAATGTGTTTTACTTACTTTAGGGTCTAACTCTTTATCAAAAAGTGCTGCAAATAAATCTTTTTTAACTTTATTTTTTGTTTTAGTAAAAACGGTGTTTTTATTATGTTCTGTTTTATTAAAATTCAGTAATGTATTTAAATTTCCCATTTTTAACCTTTATTTTTAGAGTAATTCCTGTAATCTTTTTCGGAAGATTAATTTTTTAGATTAGTAAAAGAGTTCTTAATTTTGCTACTGCCTGAGATTTTATCTGTGAAACCCTTGATACAGATATGTTTAGTTTTTGTGAAATGTACTTTAAATCCCTTTCTTCAAAATAAATCATCTGTAATACAGATTTTTCATTGTGGTTTAATTTGTTGATTGCTTCTATCAGTTTTTCATTTATGTCAAGCTCTATAACTTCTTCTTCTGGTGTTTTTCTTTTTGAAACAAGGGTATCAATTAATCTTAAGCCGTCATCTTCACTTGTCATCGCTTTATCTATACTTACTATAACAGCTGTATTTGATAGGGGAACGTGGTATTCCGATTCATTTTCTTCTTTTTCCCTTTTTATTTTATCTTTTACAGAACGGGGAACAATCTCTAAATTTCTTAAATAGTCTAATATTTCTCCTCTAATTTTTATGTAGGCGTATGTTGAAAATTTAGCTTTTCCTTCGTTGTATTTGTCTATTGCTTTGATTAAGCCTATTATACCAGTATTTACTAAATCATCAAATTCAATGTCGCAGTCTGGTAGTTTATAGTAGATTTTACTTGCAACTTTTTTAACTAAAGGTAAATTTTCAAGTATTATTTCATCTTTTGTTTTTTCGGAGAACTTTTTTTCTACCTGTAATTTTTCGCCCATTTAATAACAACCCTGTATTGTAAGAAACTTTACATATTTTTCGGTGGATTGTAAAAAAAATTGACAATTTTATTTTGGAGGGTTGTAAAGGTAGTGGTTTAAATAGTTTTAAAAATTGATACTATTAAACTTTTTCTACTACAACATCAATTAAATCTTCAACATTTTCAAATATTTCTTGTTCTCCTGTTGTCATATCTTTTAGTTCTGGTTTTTCCCCTACAAATATTACGTATTTAGAGTTTAGCTTGTTTGCCAGTTTCATTTTTGATTTCATACTTCCTTCTTTTAATAAAAGTTCTATTCTTAAACCTTTATTTCTTAAACTGTCGGCAATTTTTAACCCTTCCAAATTAAAATCTGAAACAACAGGAATAACAACTACAAGTGGTTTTTCTTTTGGAAGTTCTTTTAGTAATAACATTAATCTTTCTATACCAGCAGCAAATCCTAATGCAGGAGTTTTAGGACCACCTAACTGCTCTACAAGGTTGTCGTATCTTCCACCTGCTGCAACAGTTCCCTGAGCCCCTATTTCATCGGTGATAAATTCAAATACAGTATCTGTGTAGTAATCAAGTCCCCTTACAAGCCTTGGATTTTCTACAAAATCTATTTCCATTGATTTTAGATATTCTTTTAATTTTGTATATCTTTCAAGGGATTTTTCCGAAAGAAATTCTGTTAAAACTGGAGCATCTGTTGTAGCCTGTTTACAGGTTTCAACTTTACAATCTAAAACCCTTAAAGGATTAGTATCCATTCTTGTTTTGCAGGTTTCGCATAGTTCATCTTGATGTTCTTTTAAATACTCTTTTAAAGCTTCAATGTATCTTTTTCTACTTTCAAAATCTCCAAGGGAATTTATTTCAAGTCTTACATTGATTTTCAGTTTATCTAAAATATCTTTAACCATTTTTATTAGTTCAGCATCTCCCAGAGGAGATTCAACTCCAAATATTTCTGCTCCAATCTGATGGAACTGTCTATACCTTCCAGCCTGCGGTCTTTCGTATCTAAACATAGCACCTTCATAAAATAGCTTGTGATAACCACCTTTTGCATACATTCTATCTTCTATAAAGGCTCTTACTGTAGAGGCTGTTCCTTCTGGTCTTAATGCAACTGTTCTGCCTCCCTTATCTTCAAACACATACATTTCTTTCTGGACTATGTCTGTTGCTTCTCCAACAGAACGTTTAAATAAAGATATATCTTCAACGTAAGGTAAAATTATTTCCTGAAAGTTATATTTTTCAAAAATTTCCCTTGCAGTTTCTACTACATATCTGTATTTTTTTGCATTTTCTCCGTGTATATCCTGAAAACCACGAATTTTCTTTATTTCAGACAAAACATTACCTCCAAAACTAATAGATAATAATTTTACGATATTATGAAAGATTTTTTAAATCTTGCAAGGATTACCCACCACTTCTAAAAATATCAACAGGGTAAAGTTTTGAAGCTTTGTAAGATGGATAAAATGCAGAAAGAACAGAAAAAATAAAAGCAAAAACAAAACCAAAAAGATGGTAATACAGATTTCTATCAAGGATAAAACCTTTTGCATTAACTATTCCTTCAAGCTCAAACCTCAAGCTCTCCATCCAATCTAACAATCCATAAGCAAAAATATTTCCTAAAATTCCACCAACAAACCCAATCAGTATTCCCTGAAACACAAATATATAAATAATATCCCTGTTTTCATAACCCATAGCCTTTAAAATCGCTATATCTTTTTTCTTTTCTAAAACGGTCATCATAATTATGTTAAATATTCCAAATGCTGAAACTACTAAAACTGCAAAAACAATTGTGTAAGTTATGTAATTTTGCATTTTAAAAAGGGAAAGGAAATTTTTAAAAGCTTCCTGCCAGCTTTCAGCTTTATACCCTGTATCAATTGATATTCTCCGTGCAATTAAAGGGGCTTTTTCTGGGTTTTTAATTTTAAAAATAATTTCATTAACTTCGTTTGGTTTATTTAAAATAGTCTGGAGTTTTTTTATATTCATATAAATTCTTGTTTTATCAATTTCTGTAATACCTGTTTCTAAAAAATCTACAACCTTTAATGTATAAACTCCCCCAGCTGAAGAAACGATATTTACTTTTTTTCCAATTTTATCAATTCCCAAATCCTGCGCAAGTTTTATTCCCACAATTATGTTGTTTTTATTTATTGCTAACTGGCTTATTTTTTTATTCTGGGTGTATTTATTTATATCAATTGTTTTTTCTTCTAACTCTGGAAAAATACCGATTAAAGAAACATTTTTTTCTTTTGTTCCATAAACTAAAATCCCTGTTCCTATAAGATGTGGAGAAATCCCAATAATTTCTTTATCTTTTGAATACCTTTTGATAATATTTTTAAAATCGCTAATTTTATATTTTTTCTCTTTTGGTTTTGAGCCTAAAATGTTAAAAAGGTACTTTTCAGGGCTGTATTTCCTTTTAATTATCCTGTAATCGTCGTAATTTTCTTCAACTTTTAGGTTTATATGTCCGTTTATATTTAGAGCTTCTTCTAAAAAATATTTTTGAAAACCTTTCATAAGTGAACTCATAACTATGAAAGCTGTAACGCCAATAGCAACACCAAGGAGTGTTATTGTTGTTTGTTTTTTCCTTTCAAAAATCAGTTTCAAAGAAATAAAAATATTGTGGTTCACTGGATTACTACCTTTTCACCTTCTTTTAATCCTTCTAATATTTCCACATATCCGTTTGTTTTTATTCCTGTTTTTACTTTCCTTTTTTCTATCTTGTTTTTTCCTTTTAAAACTTTCACAAAACTATTTTCAATAACTGCTGATACTGGAATAGCAAGAGCTTTCTTTTCCTTAACTATAATATTTGATTCTACTGTTAATCCTGACGGTATTTCTACAGGATATTTGACATCTGCTTTTACCTCAACAGTTCTTGTTTTTGGGTCAGATTTTCCTGTTATTTTTACTACTTTCCCTTCAAATACTTTTTCTGGAAATGCATCTATTGAAATAAGTACTTTCATTCCTTCTTTTATTAATGGTATGTATTCTTCATCAACATCAAGTAATGTTTCCATATTTGATAAATTTCCAACAGTAAGTATTTTGTTGTTTGAAGTTAAGTTGTTAACGTAGTCTCCTTCTTTTACATAAGTTTTTAAAACAGTTCCAGAGATAGGAGTTCTGATTTTGTATTTTTCCTTTTCATCTAAAATCTGTTTTCTTTTATCCTGTAAAATCTGAAGCTGGTTTTCTAAATCTTTAATCTGTTCTTTATACTGGCTTTTCAAGAGTTTTATTTTATTTTTTGTAATTTCTATCTGGTTTTCTAAATTCTGGATTTCTTCCTGTGAAATCTGTTTCTTTTTGTAAAGTATTTTTCTTCTTTTGTAATTATCAATAAGAAGTTTTAAGTTTGTTTCTTCTATTTTTATCTGATTTTCAAACTGTTTTCTAAAATCAGAATTTTCTTGAAGTTTTTCCTTTGTCCTTTGTATCTGTTTTTCTATTTCGTTTAATAAGTCATTAATCGTTTTATTTTCAATCTCTGCTACAATCTGATTTTTTTGTACCTTATCCCCTTCTTCTAATTTGAATTTTCTAACATACCCTGAAACTTCTGATTTTATATCAATTTGATTAACTGGTTTTACTTTTCCTGAAGCGTAAACGGCTTTTATCAGCTTTCTCTCTTTTACTTCCACAGTTTCAAATTCTGGTTTAAATACATTTTTTGCTATGAAAAAGCCCGAAATAGCTAAAAGCAAAATAACTATAAAAATAAGCAATTTTTTCATATGATTAACTTTATCCTTTTTGATTTAGTTTTAAATATTATAAAGGTTATCAATTGGTTGAATAAAATTTGAGATTTCCGACTTTTTTTTCTTTTACTTTTTTTGTTTTTAAGAGTGTTTCAAAGATTTTTTGGGTATCTTTATCAAAAATTGATTTTATGTCATCTTCTGAAAATGGTCTTGTTGATAATGTTTTTATAATTTCTTCTTTTGATAAAGAGTATTTTGGTGTTTTTGAGTCTTTTCTTTTTACTACAACAACATTTAATCCATTTAAAAAAGAAGCAAGATGGTACAGTTCTTCATTAGAAACTGGCTCTACTCTATAGGCTGGTGGTCTGTCTATTGTTCCTAAATCAACCCTGTCTGGTTTTATATCTTTTAAAACTTTTGAAAGGTTTTTTATATTTTCTTCTGTATCGTTGACGTTTTTTACAACTAATATCTCAATAATTAAAGTTCCTGTGTATTCTTCTCTAAACTTTTTTATACCTTCAATAATATGTTCAACATTTATTCCTTCTAATGGTCTGTCAACTTTCTTAAATGTCTTCTGGTCTGCCGCATCTAAAGAAAGTTTCACCATATCAAATTTCTTTAAAGCTTTCCTTATTTTTTCATCTGAAATTGTAGAAGCATTTGAAAGAATTAACGTTTTTGAATTTCCTTTAATTTCATTTAGTTTTTCAATCAGTTTGTCCAACTGTGAATAAAGGGTAGGCTCACCATTTGAAGTAACAGTAATCACATCAGGTTCAGGATTTGTTGATAAAAATTCTTTTACTTCATTTATTATTTCATTAACATTTCCTTCTTTTTCTATTTTGTCTATTGGCTTTGCTTTTTCCAATTCACAGTAAAGACAGTCAAAATTACAGCTTTTAATTTCAGGTGATAAATCAATCCCAAGGGAAATTCCAAATCTCCTTGAATGGACAGGTCCAAAAATGTATTTCATTTTTCCTCACTTTAAGTTTTGATAAACAATTTAATCCAAACAAAAAATTTTTCTTTAATTCAAGGTCTAATGTATTTTTTCTCTAAATATATAGCTCCAATTAACAATATTAGTAAAATCATCCACAAAAAGATAGACTTTCTCCTATACTCTTTTGCCTTTTTTGCTTCCCACCATTTTAAAGGTCTTACACCCTGAAGTGAAAATGTTAAAACACCTGCAAGGTTGAGGCTTGCAAAGTTTGCAAGGAATAAAAGCATACTTCCCATAGAGTACAGAATATATCCACTACCAAACAAAAGTCCTGACGCAACAAGTGGCGGTAAAAGGGATATAGCAACCATAACCCCAACCAAACTAACAGACGCACCTGTTGTAAATGCAAGAACACCAGCAGTACCAGAAGCTATCGCAATAACAATATCTCCAAAATTAACAAAAATTCTTTTTCTTATTTCTTCTGCTGTTGGGTCAATTTCAAATACAATCCCTAAAACAACCGCCAAAACAAAGGCTATAAATCCACCTACAAAACCTGTTAAAAAAGCTTTCTTTTCTAACTCAACATCTCCTAAAACTGTTGCAAGGGATATTGCTATGTTGGGACCTAATAAAGGGGCTATTACCATTGCACCGATAATAACTGCAACGTTATTGTTTATAAATCCAAATGCCGCAATTATTGTAGATAGAACAACCATGCTGATGTATATATAATTTAAGTTTGCAGATGAAGATATGTTTGAGTATAGTTCTTCTCTACTTACCCTTAAACGTCCAATTACTGTTTTTTTCTTTTTCTTTGCTTCCTCTTCCTTTTCATCTTCAACTATTG
>JALSSE010000347.1 GCA_026984415.1 Hydrogenothermaceae bacterium
AAACAGTATAAAACTGTAAAAAAGGTGCTTATTTTTTTGACTTCTGTCCTGGTTGTTTACATTTTTTCTGCAGTTCTTGCAAAGCCTTCTTTAAAAGATTTAGTTATAAACACATTTTTGCCCCACATTGAAGCAGACCTTGCTTTTATTCTTGCAGCCCTTGGATTACTTGGCACAACCATTTCCCCTTACATGATTTTCTGGCAGGCTTCAGAAGAGAAAGAAGAGCATGCCTCTGTTTCCCAGGCAAAAATAATGACTTTTGATACTGCTGTTGGAATGGTTTATTCTAATCTTATCGCATATGGAATAATTGTTTCTTCGGCTGTTATGCTGTTTGGACATAAGGAAATCCAGACTATCAAAGATGCTGCTTTAGCTTTACTTCCTGTTGCAGGAGAGTATGCTTTTTTTCTTTTTAGTGTTGGGGTTGTAGTTGCAGGTTTTTTGGCAGTTCCAGTTCTTGCAGGTTCTTCAGCTTATGCTGTGGCAGACACTTTTGGCTGGCGTGAAGGTATGGACAACAAAGTAAGTGATGCAAAAGGTTTTTATCTTGTTTTTTTAGGCTCTCTTTTTGTTGGAGATTTAATAAACCTCCTTGGAATATCAGCAGTAGATGCCCTTTATTACAGTCAGGTTTTTGACGGCATTCTTCTTCCTATTTTAAGTGGTTTATTATTTGTTCTTGGAAATAACAGAAAGATTTTAGGTAATAACGTAAACGGAAAATTTAACAAATTTTTCCTTATCTTAACGTTTTTAGTTTCACTGACAGCAACAGTTTATATGTTTTACAGTGTTTTTTAATACAAAATACAGCTGTTCTACTTTGTATATCTTTTGTCTTTGGCTTTAGGAGAATGAAGAAGAGCAAAAAAAGAATTATAGAAGGTATTGTAAGATGTTTTGCATAGGGTCTTTTTGTTAATGTAGTGTCTTTTTAGCAAATCATAGTTCTGTGGTAAAATTTCTTTTAAGTTTTATATTTAGTTTTATAAATTTTATTTAATTAAGGTGTTGTTATGGGTAAAGTTATAATAGAGACAAAAGGCAAGGGAGAATTAAAGATAAGAACATCCTTAACTTTAGAGCAAATAAAGAAGTTCATTGAAGAAATAGAAAAAAAAGAAAAAGCAAAAAAACTTATAGACACTACATTTAATACATTAAAAGAGAATAGAGAATTAGAGGCAAAATCAGAGTTTGAATGGTATAAACAATAAAATATTTATTGATAGTTCCATTTTTATTGAAAATTTTAAAGGAAATACTACAGCCAAAGAAATACTGGAAGTAGCTGTTGATAAATTTGATGTATGTATAAATAGTATAGTATTTTCAGAAGTTCTTTTTAAATTAATGGTTTTAAAATCAGGCAAGTCCATATTAACGATTAAAAGCCAAAATTTGATTTCATCTCTAATAAAAGAATTAAAAAATTATTCAGAGTTGCTTTTGTTATTTAAAGTCTTAGAAGAAAATAAAGAGATACTTAACATTTCTCTTAGATTTTTAGAAAAATACAGCCTATTAACTAATGATGCTTTGATTTTAGCTACTTGTAAGTATTATGGAATAGATAAAATAGCTTCTTTGGATAGTGATTTTGAAAAGGCAACCATAAGTGAAAATATCAAACTTATAAGAAGTGTAAATGATTTGAAATGAAGAGATAGGCCTACATTAAGATATCAACATATAAACAGGATTTAGAAAATCAAAATTTGTGATACTTTTAGTATGCTAACTTAGAAAAAGGAGAACATAATGCATAATAAAAGGATAGGTTTCTGGGAAGCATACTCAATAGGCATCGGAGGAATGATAGGTGGAGGGATTTTTGCTGTTCTTGGACTTACTA
>JALSSE010000348.1 GCA_026984415.1 Hydrogenothermaceae bacterium
TGCTTCGTCGTTTCACTCCTCGCCAGGCTGTTACAAAACTTGTAATGAAGATTTTATTTTACATTATTAAATTACAATCAATTTATTTTTTTTCTTTACCTGAATTTCAAAATATTTCTTGTTTTTTTCTCTTTTTTACGTTCATATTTCCAAAATACTTATTTTACACGCTACATTCACTATAATTTACATTGTTTCTTATACAATAAGAAAAAATCTTTTTAAGATTATGCCCTATACACATTATATTAAATTCTCCAAACACTTTTAAAAATCCTCTTAAGGAGAATTGACGAAATCCTGTATTGTGTTTTATGTTTCCAAATACCGGCTCTACTGTATGCATCCTTTTTTTATATTCTTCCTTATTAGATTCTGTTAATAGTCTCGACCTGTTGGCTTCTACGTATTCTTCATGTTTATATCTTATTATTTTCCTTACCTTAGACTTATTATTACAACACTTGCTACTTACTCTACATTCTTTGCAATGCTCTCCTTTATAAATCTTTTTATCTTTATTTAGTGATACCATTCTCAATATTTTACCTTCAGGACATGTATAACTATCTGTTTCTTCATTATATTTAAAATTTAACTTCTCATATTTAAAATTTTCATTATTTAATCTTTTTTTGTACGGATCATCTATTAATAATAACATTTCTTGTTTTTCTGATAACTTTAATAGATTCTCTCCACTGTAATAACCACTATCTGCCTTTAATGCTTGGATTCTTCCCAATATAATCCTTTCGGTTAAATTTAGCATTGGGATTAATTGATGCTTATCATTACATTCTTGGGTCACATCACAGGCTAATATAAATTGATTCGCTTCATCTACGCTTGCCTGACAATTATAATTCGGCTTTATACTTCCTGCTCGCTCTTTCATTAGATTCGCATCTTTATCCGTTATATTTATCTTTTTATTATTAATTTTCTTTTCCTCTTTTTTCGGTAGGTTTTCTGTTTTCCCTTCTCTCTTTCTCTCACGTATTACCTCATTACGGAGTTTTTCTTTCTCTTCTTTCAAATCGGATATTGCTTTTTCTATCTGCTCTTTCCTTTTTTTGGCTTTCTCTAATTCTTTCGGTAACTCATCTCCCCTCTTTGACCCATAACTCTTATCTTCTGCCGAATCTATCTCCTCTGCTTCGGACAATATTTGAGTTACTTTTTCTTTTACATCCGATAATAATTTCTTTAAGCCCTCTTCATCCTTACTGTATTTCACTGATGCATTTGCTCTTATCTTGGTCCCATCTACTGATACTTTGATTTCTCCTAATTTCGCTAATCCTAATTTTATCCCTATTAATACTATTTCTTGAAATAGCTCTGATATCTCTGACAAATTATTTTTTCTAAACTCACTTATTGTTTTATAACTCGGCTTTAGATTCGCTGATAAATACATAAAATCTATTCGTTCTTCACACGCTTTTGACAATTTCCTTGAACTCCTTATACCTATTGCATATCCATAAAATAGTATCGATAATAGTATCACAGGACTGTAAGCTCGTTGACCTGTTTTGCTAAATTTTTCTATTATTTTATCAAGATTTAATTTAGATACCATTGATAATACCAACTTGGCTAAATGAGTATCTGATAAATATTCTTCTATTGATTCAGGAAAAAATAACTTTTGTCTCCTGGATATTCCTTCTTTAAATTTATACCCCATTTCATGCTCCGTTTTTTCTACTCTTATAACATAAACTACTCAATAATAAAAGCTTTTTCCCGTTTTTAGCTCATTTTAATAAAATTTTTTTACAGGGGTATTATTATTTAAAATTAAGATTTCTTTAGTTCCGTAACAGCCTGTCGCCAGGCTGTTACAAAACT